>JBGVHJ010000057.1:0-21657 GCA_045122255.1 Eubacteriales bacterium
TAGCGAGACGGAGGGATTGTAAAAGTAACATTTCACAGCAAAACAATCCCTCAGTCAGCTTCGCTGACAGCTCCCTTTACACAAGGGAGCCTATCGCGTAAATCTGCCTCGCTAACCCACCGACAAATCAAAATTTGAAGCAAGCAATTCAAGTATTACTTGCAACACGATAGCAGTGAGGCTTTGTTTAAAATCCTCACGGTGTAAAATGACAATATGGCTACACCACCAAATAATTTCAGGTGAAGCTTTTTGCCAAGCTTTTTCTCGAAAAAGCGGAAACCGCGTCCCCCGCGTCCCCCGCCTCACCGACAAATCAAAATTTGAAATCCATTAAATTCAAAAACAGCCCTCCGAAGAGAGCTGTTTTCAAGAAATTATTAATGATCAAAAGCTGAAGAAGACGGGCATTCCGTCCTTATACTCGGGATAGCACTCGCCACTGACGAGGGGCAGAATATATCTGAGGCACTCGTCGGTGACCTGGTTTCCGCGCTCGTTGATATAGTGCTTAGGCACGTACTTGGTCTTATTTGCGATAAGGTCGATATCCATATGACCGTAAACGCTGGAATAAGGCTCGTTTGTCTCACTGTCACGGAGAATGACCATCATCTCGCGGCTGATTCCCTGCACCGCCGCGGTGACCGCCGCCTGACCTACGCCGAAGGACTCCTCGATATCGCAGGAAGACGCGATATGAGCCGCGCATCTCTGGGGAAGGTTAAGCTCGACCGAGCGGACCTTGCATCCGATCTCAGCCTTTACCGCAAGCTCAAGCGCCTTGCCCGTACCTGCGAGATATTTATGTCCGAAGGCATCGACGGCGCCGCCCTGAGTGGACTCACCAACGTATCTGCCGTCGGCAAAGCGAAGTCCCTCGGAAACCGCAACCACAACGTTGGGCTTCTTTTCAAGAGCCGCCTTCACGTCCTCGAAGAACTCTTCCATATTAAAGTCTCTCTCGGGGAGATATACGAGATCGGGATAAGGGAGACCTAAAACTCTGCCCAGAGCCGACGAAGCGGTAAGCCAGCCCGCGTCACGTCCCATTATCTCAACGATAGTTACCGCCTTAACGGTATAAACGGCGGTATCGCGGAGCATCTCCTGCATAGTTACCGAGATATATTTTGCCGCAGAGCCGAAGCCGGGGGTGTGGTCTGTACCCAAAAGATCGTTATCGATGGTCTTGGGCACACCGATAACTCTTACCTCGTATCCGCACTCGGTGGTATACTTGGAAAGCTTTGCCACGGTATCCATGGAATCGTTGCCGCCTATGTAGAAGAAGTAGCGGATATCGTACTTTTTAAAGATCTCGATAATGCGCTCGAAGGTCTCGGTATATTTTTCGTCGCTCTCCTTGGGGAGCTTCTTTCTGCAAGAGCCGAGAGCCGCCGCAGGGGTTCTTTTCAGCATCTCAAATGCCTTTTCGTCGGCAAAATAGCCGTCAAGCTCGATAACGGTATCTGCAAGCAGACCGTCTATTCCGTTTCTCATTCCGTAAACCTTGCCGATATGCTCCGAGCTCATAGCTCCCTTGATAACACCCGCAAGAGTCGCGTTAATAGCGGTCGTGGGGCCTCCCGACTGACCTACGATTGCATTTCCCTTTAAAAATCCCATTTTATTCTCCCAATCCGCCTTACGGCTTTTTATTTTCTGTTTTTAAGTGCTTTTTTCTGATTGATCTCCGCAATTTTTGCATTCAAGGGTCTTGAAATTGCCGTAACGGCGATGATTCCGATGGCAATACCGGCGGCGACCATAAGCGCGATCTTTCCGTTGTTGTAAAAGCCATTCATATTCCCGTTCACCGCGCCGAGCATAGTGTAATACAGTCTGCCTCCCGGCACAAGAGGAACGATGGCGGGTATGATCATGACCGTTGCGGGAACCTTGACCTTATGCGCCATAAGATCCGAATAAGCCGCCGCAACCGCCGACGCGATAAATGCCGAGATGAAAAATCCGCAATTCAGGCGGTACGCCGCCTCATATGCCGCGCAACACAGGATGCTGGCAATAAGCGCCCACAGAATGATCCTTTTTTCGATTCCGAACTGAAGGATTATTCCCATAGTTCCAACGGTCGAAGCGATCAGAATAACAGCTATCTCCCACTCATAGGGCACGCCCCAGAAATTGCTGCTGACACCGAAGGCAACACCGCCGAAGGTAAGGATCGCAACCGCATATCCGAAGGCGATAGCCGCGGCATCGAGAATAGCGACGCACATTCTGAAGAATCCCGACATAACGTCTCCGCTGAAGAGATCGCGAAAGGAATTTGCAAGCAGAACTCCCGGGATGAAATTCATTATATTTCCGATCATGATCTTATCGACGTTGCAGGCAAGCCCCGTCCTTGAGATCAGCATAGCGAATATTCCGCCCACAAGGCAGACTATAAATTTCGCTATGATATTGTTCATCTTGCTGTTAGCAAGAAGGTTCATTAGAAATGCCAGCGGTATTGAAATGCCCGCCGCGCACAGAGCATCGATCCAGGTTCCGCCAAAGAAGACCGCAAAGCCCGCCGCCGCCAATATCGCTCCAACGAGATTTACGTGCCAGCTGACCCTTGATTCCTCCGTGATCTTATCAAGCCTTTCAAGGAATTCCTCCTTTGAAGGATGCTCACGGCATATCTGTCTTGAAAGATTGTTGAGCCTTGAGAGTCTTCCGAGATTATGCGTGCCTATCTCGGTAATTCTTCGGGAGGTATTTATACTTATTCCACCGAAATCGGCGGTAACGACTATTACCGACATGATCGCGGTAACGTCTGCCGTGACGGCACCGTACGCCTTACATATTCGGCTTACTGTATCCTCCGCGCGGCTGATCTCTCCGCCGCTTCTCATTATATGCTCACCGAGCTCTACCGCAATAAATACCGCATCCTCATAAGAGACCGCCGTATTTTGCGGCTGATCGGCACAAGTAACGTTTTTCATTTTTACTTCCAATTCAAAAATCAAACGGTAGAACCGTCAACTGTTTCAACGTCTGTCTTTATATCTTCTCTTCTGTCGCAATGAACCGAATACTTAAGAACGTTAGTATATACCTCGCCGTCCACCTGGAAATCGGCGGGAGCGTCGAATACCACCTCAACGTCGTAGCCCTCAAGCATTTCGATCATATCGGTGTGCTTTACGTGGTCTCCGGTCTTGGTCTTTGCAAAGACCGCAAGGGTCTTTACTCTTGAGCCGCCGTGCATTATCATAATAGTGACCTTACCGCTCTCTCTGTCCTGAGAGGGGGCGATCATAATGCCGCCGCCGTAGTATCTGCCCTTCATGGTGGACACCGCCCAGACCTTGTCATATTCGCGAACCACGCCGTCCACGGTTATTCTCGCCTTTGGGCGCTTGTATTTATAGCCTATCTCTTGAAGAGCGATAGCGGTATAATTAGCCTTTTTATTTGGATTTTTGGTCTTGAAGACCTCAACGGAATGGCAGACCGAGCCGTCAACTCCAAGTCCCGCACCGTTTACGAAGCGCAGAGTCTTACCCTTGACGGTAACCGCGGGAAGATCGCGGAGATATCCGCGAATATCCACGAGATTTACGCTGTTCATCTGTCCTATATCGTTAAGAAAATCGTTTCCCGTTCCGGAGCGGATCATACATACCTTGCAAGGGAATTCAACTCCCCACGCGTTATTTGCGAAGTGGTGCAGAGTTCCGTCGCCTCCGCGGATGAGAACGCGATCGGATTCGTTCAGAGTCTTGCTGAACGCCTCCACGTCAAGATCGACGATGTTGATCTTTCTTATACCCGCGATCTCGTTACCCTTCTGAACGATATTGAGATCGTTGCTTTCCTTATGAGCCTTGGGATTGTACAGAATGTATACCATGCTTATTCGCTCCTTCCGTTTTCATCGGATGATTCCTTGGTTTGTTTTTCCGCCTTCAATGCCGCAATTTCCTCGGACAGTGCGGCAAGCTTTTTTTCAAGCCTTGATATTTCCTGCGCCACGGGGTCGGGTATGTGTATCTGGTCGAGATCGTCAACCTTCATTCCCTTCTGGCGGACTACCTTGGCGGGGATTCCCACCGCGGTGCTGTTTTTCGATATGTTTTTAAGCACGACCGCATTTGCGGCGACCTTACTGTTATCCTCGATAACTATGGGACCCAAGACCTTGGCTCCCGCACCAAGTAGCACGTTGTTGCCGACGGTGGGGTGACGCTTTCCCAGATCCTTTCCCGTACCTCCGAGAGTGACGCCCTGATAGATGGTGCAATCGTCGCCGATCTCGGCGGTCTCGCCTATGACGATGCCCATTCCGTGGTCGATGACCAAGCCCTTGCCGATAGTAGCGCCCGGGTGGATCTCAATTCCCGTGAAGAACCTTGCCGCCTGGCTGATGGCTCTTGCAGGCAGAGGATGACCGTTAACGTAAAGCTTATGGGCGACTCTGTATGCCAGGATAGCGTGGAGACCCGAATAGAGCAGTACGATCTCAAGGTTACTTGTGGCTGCGGGGTCTCGCTGTCTTATCGCCGCCACGTCGCGCCTGATCTCATCCTTTATGGCATACACCGCCTGAGCAAACGCGCTTTCTTCTATCATCTTGAAAAATTCGTTGTAGGTCAAGGTTCTCTCCTCTCTCCCAAAGGGCAGCTACGAGTTTAACAAAAAATAAATATACATAATAATTGTATCATATATTGCCCGATTAGTCAACAGAATTTTAAAAGTTTTTTTCGTCTGTTTTGTGATATTTTTGTGATAAATCCAAGAAAAATGCGGAATGCCTCGGCACTCCGCATTTTCCGTATTAATAATCATAATTTACACCGATATTGATAATAGATCTTGCGCCTTTAAGGTTTTCGCTATGCTCCACTATTTCGGGAAGCATAGTCTTGATCTTATCGTTGAAAAGTTTTGCGATTATGTTGGAATTGAAATCCTCAAACCACGCCGCGTATGCGCCGTCGTTATACTTTCCTTCGTCAAGCTTATATTTCATAATAACGTGATAGCCCGACTCGGTCTCGATAAGCCTTACCTCATCTTCAGCCATCTGCTCAAGAGCCTCAAGTATCTTGGTGATATGTCCGTATCCGATATAATTATCCGCCTCTGTTCGGGAGAGATAATAACCGTCGGTGTAGGTCTCGAAGGTCATTTCCTCGGCATTGATGCGCTCAAGCTCGCTTTCAAACTTGTCTACGTCACCCGACTTGACCGACTCACAGATCGCCTGAGCCTTGGCAAGTCTCTCTGCCATCTCCTCTGCGGTGTAGCTGTGCTTTATGATCTCCTCATCCTCGCCGATAGCGGGAGCGGGCTTGCCCTTCACGGTATCGTAGATTATCTTACCGTCCTTATCGTAATAGATATCCACGCCGTAGTCGTCCTTTATTCTGTAGCCCTTACTGTCGTACCTTACGGTGCCGTTTTTCTGATCGTAAACAGGCTTTCCGGTCTCGTCGTCAAAGTACATAAGGTTGCCCTGGGAGTCCTTTTCATACTCGTAGTAGTAATTTTTCAGAAGTATCTGCTTGAAGC
Source organism: Eubacteriales bacterium (assembly GCA_045122255.1). Taxonomy (GTDB): domain Bacteria; phylum Bacillota; class Clostridia; order Oscillospirales; family CAG-272; genus SVTX01. The sequence continues at coordinate 5,539 of JBGVHJ010000057.1, forward strand.
GGTGGTAATTAGCTTTGTAGTATTCGTCCTTTACTCCGTCACCGATCAGCTCACCGCCGCCGTAGAGATAGCTTACAACGTAATTATACTTCGCCTCGATGATATAGCACTCTCGGAGCGCCTTGGCATCGATTCCGTAAGCGGAGATAAGAGCGTTGAATTTTTCCTCGCTTCCGTCTCCGTCGTAGTCGATATAATATGCTACCTCCTCGTCGATCTCTGCAAGGGCGCTCTTCGAAAGAGTCAGTCCCTCGGCATCGAAAAGCAGAGCCGCCGCAAAATAATTCTTGCAGCTTTCAAGCACGAAATCGTTATAGAACTCCTCGTACGTTCTGCCGTCTCCCTTGATGACCGTTGCCCAGAAATCGGGATCGCTGACGGGATATTTATTTCTCGCAAGAGTTTCCTTGGCTCTTGAGAGCATAAATTCGTAGAAATACAGCGGCAGCTCCTCTCCGTCGCACTCAAATATGGGCGTGGTGTCCATCTGAGTCTCCTCCGTACAGGAGGCAAGGCTTGCAAATGTGATGATCGCAAGCATAAGAGCCGCTATTTTTATAATGCTTTTTTTGTTAAACAAAATCATAACCGATCCTTTTTAAAGCTTTATCAGTAAAGCGTATTTGTACCTATCTCGGCAATGGTGGGAGCGTTATTCAGAACCTCCTCGTTTACAACCACCGAGGATTCGTAAATCTTACACTCCTCGTCGAAAAGCAGGGCTATAAGGTTTACGTAAAAGTCGGAGAAATCGTTCTCAAGAGCTTTGTCATCGTAAGCACCGGCTTCGAGGTCGTACTTGCAGATAATATGGAAGCCCTTATCGCTCTGCACTACGCTGACCTCTCCCGTTTTCATCTTTTCAAGCTTTTCGGTAATCTTGTCAAGATAGGAGAGCTCCTCGTTTATCGAAGCATAATAATCGGTGCTTGAGAAGAGATAGGTGATCTCACCGTCGCTCTCGCCCTCGCCGTAAATATCCGCGTGCTCGATAAAGGCGTCGATCTTGCCGTCGGTCGCCTTCATATAGGTCTCGACCTTCTTTTCGATCTCGGCGATCTCCTCGGCACTCTTTTTCTTGATCTTCTTGTTTCCCTTTTCGTCGGTAGCGTATCCGAGAACTCCCTTTTCCTTATCGTAGGCTATCTTGCCGTCCTCGGTAAAGTATGCGGGGTTACCGAGAATATCCTTTTCGGGCTTGCCGAATTCGTCGAGCTTGGTAACTCCGTTTACGGTATCGTAGGCAATTGCGGTATGCTTCTCGTCGGTATAATACACCTGATCGCCAAACTCGTCGGTGTCGATAATGTAATCGTAGGTAGTGAGAAGTATCTGACCGAAGGCAACGTAATTATCCTTGAGATAAAGCTCCTTTACCTCGGTCTCTATCTTTTCGCCCTTCTCGCCGTAAAGGTGATCCTTCAGCATATCGATCTTCGTTTCAAGGAGAAGGAGCTCACGGAGAACGTCGTAATTCGCGCCGAAATCCTTGAGCTTTGCGTTAAGCGCGTTCTTCGAGCCCGCCTTCTTTACGTAAGCATCCATCAGCTTATCCACAATGGCTATTCTGTCCTTTGTCAGCACGAGACCGTTTCTGTCGAAGAGATAGTCGGCGATAACGTATCTGCTTGCCTGCTCGACTATGCTGGCGGTGAAATAATCGTTATAGGTAGTTCCGTCGGAGGAAATGACCGTTCTCCAGAATCTTTCGTTTTCCACGTCGTAGCCGTAGGTGGCGAGAGTGCCCTTCATTCTGCTGAGAAGCAGCTGATAGGTGTTCACCGATATTCCCTTGTCGGCTACGGTCATAACGTTTTCACCGTAGGACGAGCAGGATACCGCGGCGGTCAGCGTGACGATCACCGCAAGTACAAAAGTTATTATTTTGACCGTTTTTTTCATTGATATTACCTTTCGTTGACCCAAAGGTCACAAAATAAACTAAATTATTATAACACTAAATTATTCGCAATCTTTTTCGCCATTTTGTACAGTTTCAAGATAATTTTCAAACATTTTGTGAATAAGTGTCAGAGAATTCTCTCCGTTTTTCAGTTTTATTGTCACGTAGCTGTCGCCGACGGTGCCCATCATAACGCGGAGTCTGCCGCCGGTTATGAACGCCATTTCCTGCCACATCTTCACGTCGAGCTCGCTCTGATACATACGGACCTCGCCCATGGTCTCGTTGATCTGCTTGATTCCCAGATCCTGCGCCATGGAGCGGATCAGCGCGATCTCCAAAAGGTTCTGCACCGCCTTGGGCATATCTCCGAAGCGGTCAAGCAGCTCGTCGGAGATATCGTCGGCATCGTACTGATTGCGGATAAGCGCGATACGCTTGTAAAGAGTCATTCTCTGCCCCGCATAGCGGACGTATTTTTCGGGAATGTGGGCATCGTGTGCGAAATTGACCACGCACTCGCATCTCTCCTTGACCGCCTCGCCCTTTTCCTCAAGCACCGCGTCGTTAAGCAGCTTGATATAGAGATCGTAGCCTATAGCCTCAAGGTGACCGTGCTGCTCGGCGCCGAGAATGTTACCCGCGCCGCGTATCTCCATGTCGCGCAGAGCGATCCTGAAGCCCGCGCCGAATTCGGCGTATTCCTTTATGGCAGAAAGCCTTTTTTGAGCGATCTCGGATATTCCTCTGTCCTTTGGATAGGTAAAATAAGCGTATGCTCTTCTTGAGGATCGACCGACTCGTCCGCGAAGCTGATGAAGCTGGGAAAGCCCCAATCTGTCGGCTCTGTCGGCTATCAGCGTGTTTGCGTTGGGAACGTCGATTCCCGTCTCTATTATCGTGGTGCTTACAAGCACGTCTATCTCTCCCGATAGCATTCTGCTCCAGATGTCCTCAAGCTCCTCCTTGTCCATTTTTCCGTGTGCTACCGTGACTCTCGCCTCGGGGATAGCCTGCGAAATACCTGCCGCCACGCGGTCGATGGACTCGACGAAATTATGGATATAGAAGACCTGTCCGCCGCGGCGAAGCTCTCTGCGGATAGCCTCAAAGATAATGAGCTCGTCGTATTCAAGCACGTAGGTCTGCACGGGTAGACGGTCACCGGGAGCTTCATCAAGCAAGGATATATCGCGTATGCCGCCCATTGCCATATTAAGCGTTCTGGGGATAGGGGTTGCAGAAAGGGTCAGCACGTCGATGTTACCGCCCAGCTGCTTCAGCTTTTCCTTTTGCGCCACACCGAATCTCTGCTCCTCGTCAACGATAAGGAGACCGAGATCGCGGAATTTTACCTCTTTGCCGAGAAGCTTGTGAGTTCCGATGATTATTTCGGTATCGCCGCGCTCAAGTCGGCGCAATGATTGCTCTATCTGCTTCGGTGTGCGGAAGCGGGATATCATATCTATATTGACGGCAAAATTTCGCAATCTGCTCTCTGCCGTCTGGAAGTGCTGAAGCGCAAGGATAGTCGTAGGCACAAGTATTGCCACCTGCTTGCCCGAAAGCACGGCTTTATATGCCGCGCGAAGCGCAACCTCGGTCTTTCCGTAGCCAACGTCTCCGCAAAGCAATCTGTCCATAGGCGTGGTGCTCATCATATCCTGCTTTATGTCGGCAACCGCATCGAGCTGACAGTCGGTCTCGTCAAAGTCGAAGGACTCCTCAAAGCTTCTCTGCATATCGTCGTCGGCATCAAAGGCGAATCCGGGGCGGCGCAATCTCTCGGCATAAAGCTTGATAAGATCCTTTGCCATCTCGCGCACAGCGCCCTTGGCTCTCGCCGTGGATTTTTTCCACTGCTCGCCGCCCATTTTCGAGAGCTTGACCAGACCGTCGTCGGAGTGCGCTCCGATATATTTCGAAACGAGGTCAAGCTTTTCGACGGGCATACAAAGTCGGTCTGAGCCCGCATACTGAATGTTGATATAGTCGCGGCTTACGCCGTCGATCTTGATGTTTTCAATGCCGAGATATCGACCGATACCGTAGGTCTCGTGAACCACGATGTCGCCGACCTCAAGCTCGGCATAGGAAAGGATCGCCTTTGCGTCGTCGCGCTTTTTGTGTCGCTTTTTGCCCTTTCCGCTAGCGTGGAGACCGCCCGCGGCACGTCCGCCCTCGGTGGAGATCACGGCGATTCTCGGGGTTATAAGCTCATATCCGCCGATGCTCTTTTTCCATGTGACGTAAACGATCTTCTCTTCTAACGATTCGGCGCCGTCCACCTCTCCCGAGGTCAGCACGGGGGTAAAATCGGTATCGCGCAAAAGGCTTGCGAGGTTACCGGCTGCGGTCTCGTTTTCGGTCATTATTATGACCTTATAGCCGCCGTGCTGATAGCTCACAAGATCCTCGCAGAGCAGGTTAAGATTTTCGGTGTAGCTGACGGGCTGACGCGTTCTGAAGCCGAACATTCCCGCAAGTCGCTTGCCCGAAAGTCCGCCCGTTAAGGAATTGAGGTGAACCGTGACGTTTCGGTCACAAAAATGTTCAAATGCCTCGGCAGGCTTTGAATACTCCGCGTATTTTGCCGCGATCGTGCCGCTCTCAAGCAGCTCCTTTATCATCTCGTCCTCGTGCCATTTTTCAGCCTTCAAGCGGTCGTTCACGGCACTTGTGGAGCAAATCAAAACAAGGGATTTTTCATCGAAATAGTCGAAAAGGCAGGATCTTTCGGGGTAGACGAGGACCGAATATTTGTCCAAAAATCCCACCTCGGCAAGGTCGCCCGAAAGCGCCGCTATTTCACGGGTCAGCGACTCGCAAACCTTTTCATCGCTTGACTTTTTGTATCTTTCGCGTATAGTTTTTTCGATCTCTGCGCGCGCCTCTTTGCTTACCAGCATTTCACGCGCAGGGGTAAAGCTTGCGCGCTCTACGTTCTGCGAAAGCCTTTGGGTGTCGGGATCGAAAATGCCCATTCGGTCGATCTCATCGTCGAAGAATTCGATTCTCAAGGGGTGGCTTCCCGTACGTTTTTCACCGTCGGCGCACTCGAAATATCCGTTTGGCGGATATACGTCAACGATGCCGCCGCGCTGGGCAAACTGACCCGATACCTCAACCATATCAACTCGCGAATATCCTGCCGCCACAAGCTTTTTTGCAAGGCTTGACGGCTCTATACGCGTGTCAAAATCAATGCTTATTATATTCTTTTTCAGCGTTTCCTTGGGGATGGTGTAGCCCAAGCTTACGTCGGGGGTGGTAAGCACCACGTCAAGCTCGCCCGAAAGTATCCCGGACAAGACCTTAAGCCTCTCATGCTCAAACTCATGGGAGGCGGTTATATTATAAAAAGTAAGGTCACGCGCTACGTAGAATGCCGCACGAAGACCGAATTGTTCAAGGTCGCGGCGCATTCTCTGGCATTCCTTTTCCTCCGGGCAGACGATCAGCACGGGGGCGCGTCGGTCCTCGCGTGTGTCCTCGCAGAGACAGACGGTCAGCGCATCGGTAGCACCGCCCGAAAGTCCGCTTGCCGAGATCGGCAAGGACTTGTTGCGAAAGCATTTTTTCACGGCTTCAAGGAGCTCCTGATACTCTCTGTCCGCGCGTATTGGGGTTGTTAAAATATTTGGCATTTTGCCTCCAAAATTTAATGTGGCAGAGTGATGGTAATGCGGTAAATTGGGGTTTATCGGTGTGAGTGCAGAGTGCAGAATGCAGAGTGCAGAGTTGAGGTTGAAAACCTCCTTCGTCGGTTTTCCTCATTAAATTCATATTATAAAAACAAGAAAATTTAATTAATTGTAGATTTTCGCTTCTTGCGAAAATCATCCATAACTCTGCACTCTGCATTCTGCACTCTGCACTTATCTCTCACCGACAAATCAAAATTTAAACTCTATTATTTCTTCGAATTACAGATCTGCATAGCTCCGTCGACGTCGCCCTGAAGCAGCTTTTCAAGTCCCTCGTAGCCCGTGACAAAGCAATCGAAGATCGCCTTTTTGTCCTCCTCCGAGAGGTTTCCAAGCACCCAATCTGCCATATCGTAATCGGGGTGGGGCTTTTTGCCCACACCGAAGCGAATGCGAGGGAAATTATCGTTTCCGAACCTTGTAATTATCGAGCGAAGTCCCTTTTGTCCTCCGTCGCTTCCGCTCTTTCTCACTCTCATTCTTCCAACGTCAAGATTGACGTCGTCGGAAAGAACGATTATGTTTTCCATCGGTATCTTATAAAAGGTTGCCGCCTCGATAACAGCATCGCCCGAAAGATTCATAAAGGTCTGGGGCTTCATAAGCAAAACTCTCTTGCCGGCGATGATCGCCTCGCCGACGAGAGCCTTGAACTTTGATTTATTTACGGTGGCACCGCACTTCTGCGAAATATAATCCATCGCCAAAAATCCCGCGTTGTGACGGGTGTAAAAATACTTGTCTCCGGGGTTTCCGAGACCTACCACAAGGTGGGTGATGGGAGCCAGCGCCTTATCGTCGCGCTCCTTTTCTATCTTTTTAAAAATATCAAAAATGTTAGCCATTTTAAAAATTCTTCCTTTCTCCGTTCAGCTCAAAGGTCTTAAATGCCGCCGCAGACATAACGTAAATATCGGTTTCGTTTTTCAAAGTGTTCCTGCTCGAAACAAATCCGTTTTCGTCAAGACCGCAGATACACCCGGGCTTTCCCTTGATCAAAACAATAACTATCTCGCCCTTCTCTCGCGTAGGCTTTCCCATAAAGGTGATTTTAGGCGTACACCTGATGTGACCTACGTTATTCGGTTCTTCCCAAAGTATTGAACCATCTCTGCCGCACCTTATTGTTATACTGCTATTAGCGGAATGCTTTGACTCATATACCTTATAGCTTTGCCCATTTAATGAAAATCGAATTATCCGAAAGTCGCCTTCCTCTCCTTCGTGCTCGCCCAATCGCTTATAGCTCGCGTAAACAGACATTCTGCTTTCACTTACACATTCCATAATATCACCAACATCACAATTAAGGGCAGTACATATTCTAGCTATAGTATCAGTAGTTACGGTTTCGTTTTTCGAAAGCTTCGCCAACACTCGGGAGCTTATCCCCGTCAATTCTATAAGATCTGATTTAGTCATACCTTTGTCGATAAGCAATTTCCAAAGGTTGCTGTAATCAATATACATAAATCCACCGCCTTTCTGCCTATATTGTATCACAAAAACAAGGATTTGTCAATAAATAATTTACGATGGTAAATAAAAATTTTAGTTGTCTACAAATTGTCGACAACTGATGGCTGAGCATTACTCGCTCTTCTCTTCTTCGGGAGAATTTATTCTCGGCAGGCTCCATTTGTACTTTGCCGCCAGCACTCTGACCGTTACGATAAAAGCAATAGCCACAAGAGTCGATGCGGTATCGTTTGCACCGAATCTGATCAGCAAATAGAACAGCAGGCTTCCCAAGATCGAAGCCAGGGCATACACGTGCTTTCTCAGAACGTACGGGATAGAGCGAGTCATCATATCTCTCAGTATTCCGCCACCGACACCGGTCATCATTCCCATAAGCACGCACAAGATCGGATTATCCACATAACCCGAGGATATGGCGATCTGCACTCCCGAGATCGAAAACGCGGCAAGTCCCACGGCATCAACAACGTTATTTATCATCTCAAGCACCGCACCGCGCAGCTCGATCCTTCCTTTATGGAACGAGCTTACAAAAAATACGATTACCGAGACCAAGACCGCCAGCGCAAGCAGCATAAAGCTGTAAAACATTCGCGGTGGGAACTGACCCAGCACCACGTCTCTCACTATTCCGCCGCCGAACGACGTTATTACGGAAATAAAGATCACTCCGAAAAGGTCGAGCCGCCTCTGTATTCCTATCATCGCGCCCGACGCAGAAAAAGCAACCGTTCCCAGTATTTCGGTTATGTATATTATCCATTCAGCCATATCTTACCTCTTATTGTTTTTTAACGCAATTATCGCCGCTTTCGCTCGGGAGGGGGGTATCGTCCTCCTCCGGCAAAACCGGCTGTTCTGTCATCATTTATTAAATTATACTACAAAACGGCACATTTGTCAAACCTTTTTGTCACATTGAATAAATGTTCACAACAAATTTACAATTTGAAACGAATCTTTTTTTCGCCAAGCTCTTCCATTGTGACGAAATATATGGTATAATATATACCGCTAAAATTGAAAGGCAAAAAAGTACGGACAAGCTTCGCACTTCCCTTTTTGCGGCATTTTTAGCTAAACGTAGTTTAAAAAATATTTTTATATGGAGGACTAATCCAATGGCAAAGAAGTATTGTTACCTCTTTACAGAAGGTAATGCAAACATGCGTGAGATCCTCGGCGGTAAGGGTGCGAACCTCGCAGAGATGACCAACATCGGTCTCCCCGTTCCCCAGGGCTTCACCATCTCCACTGAGGCTTGCACTCAGTACTACGAGGATGGCAGACAGATCAACGATGAGATCATGGCTGAGATCATGGAGTACATCATTAAGATGGAAGCTGTTACCGGCAAGAAGTTCGGTGACCTCGAGAATCCTCTTCTCGTTTCCGTTCGTTCCGGTGCTCGTGCATCCATGCCCGGTATGATGGACACCATCCTTAACCTCGGTCTTAACGAAGAGGTTGTTGAAGTTATGGCTAAGAAGTCTAACAACGCTCGCTGGGCTTGGGACTGCTACCGTAGATTTATCCAGATGTACTCCGACGTCGTTATGGAGGTCGGTAAGAAGTACTTCGAGGAGCTCATCGACAAGATGAAGGAAGAAAAGGGCGTTAAGCAGGACGTTGAGCTTACCGCTGACGACCTCAAGGAGCTTGCTAACCAGTTCAAGGCTGAGTACAAGTCCAAGATCGGCTCTGACTTCCCCACCGATCCTAAGGAGCAGCTCATCGGCGCAGTTAAGGCAGTATTCCGTTCTTGGGATAACCCCAGAGCAAACGTTTACCGCCGCGACAACGATATTCCCTACTCTTGGGGTACCGCTGTAAACGTACAGGCAATGGCATTCGGTAACATGGGTGATAACTGTGGTACCGGTGTTGCATTCACCCGTGACCCCGCTACCGGCGAGAAGAAGATGATGGGTGAGTTCCTTACCAACGCACAGGGTGAGGACGTTGTTGCAGGTGTACGTACTCCTATGCCTATCGCTGAGATGGCTAACAAGTTCCCCGCAGCTTACGAGCAGTTCGTAAAGGTTTGCGAGATCCTTGAGAACCACTACCACGATATGCAGGACATGGAGTTCACCATTGAGAACGAAAAGCTCTACATGCTCCAGACCAGAAACGGTAAGAGAACCGCTCAGGCTGCTCTCCAGATCGCTGTTGACCTCGTTGCTGAGGGACACAAGACCGAGCAGGAAGCTGTTCTTATGATCGACCCCAGAAACCTCGATACTCTTCTCCATCCCCAGTTCGACGCAAAGGCTCTCAAGGCTGCTACCCCCATGGGCAAGGGTCTTGGCGCATCTCCCGGTGCAGCTTGCGGTCAGGTAGTATTCTCTGCAGAGGATGCTGAGGCTTGGAAGAATGCAGGCAAGAAGGTTATTCTCGTTCGTCTTGAGACCTCTCCCGAGGACATTACCGGTATGAAGGCAGCTCAGGGTATCCTCACCGTTCGCGGTGGTATGACCTCTCACGCAGCAGTTGTTGCAAGAGGTATGGGTAAGTGCTGCGTTTCCGGTTGTGGCGACATTAAGATGGATGAAGAGAACAAGAAGTTCGAGCTTAACGGTAAGACCTACGTTGAGGGTGACTACATCTCCATCAACGGTTCTACCGGTGCTATCTACGACGGTATCATTCCTACCGTTGACGCTGAAATTTCCGGCAACTTCGGTACTATCATGGGTTGGGCTGACAAGTTCAGAACTCTCAAGGTAAGAACCAACGCTGATACTCCTGCTGACGCTAAGAAGGCAAGAGAGCTCGGCGCTGAGGGTATCGGTCTTTGCCGTACCGAGCACATGTTCTTTGAGGCTGACAGAATTGCAGCATTCAGAGAGATGATCTGTGCTGACACCGCTGCTGAAAGAGAAGTTGCTCTTGAGAAGATCCTTCCCTACCAGCAGTCCGACTTCGAGAAGCTCTACGAGGCTCTTGAGGGCACTCCCGTATGTATCAGATTCCTTGATCCCCCTCTCCACGAGTTCGTTCCCACCACTGAGGAAGACATCGCTCTCCTCGCAAAGGCTCAGGGCAAGACCGTTGAGGACATTAAGGCTATCATCGCTTCTCTCCACGAGTTCAACCCCATGATGGGTCACCGTGGATGCCGTCTCGCAGTTACCTACCCTGAGATCGCAGCAATGCAGACCAAGGCAGTTATCCGCGCGGCTATCAACACCCAGAAGGCTCACGCTGACTGGAACGTTGTTCCCGAGATCATGATTCCTCTCGTAGGCGACGTTAAGGAGCTCAAGTACGTTAAGAGCGTAGTTGTTGCTACCGCTGACGCTGAGATCGCAGCTGCAGGCGTTTCCCTTAAGTACGAGGTTGGTACTATGATCGAGATCCCCAGAGCATGCCTTACCGCTGATGAGATCGCTCAGAACGCAGACTTCTTCTGCTTCGGTACTAACGACCTTACTCAGATGACCTACGGCTTCTCCAGAGACGACGCAGGTAAGTTCCTTGATGCTTACTACGACGCTAAGATCTTCGAGAACGATCCCTTCGCTAAGCTCGACACCACCGGTGTTGGTAAGCTTATGAGCATGGCTATCCAGCTTGGACGTCCCGCTAACGAGCACCTCCACGTTGGTATCTGCGGTGAGCACGGTGGTGACCCTGCTTCCGTTGAGTTCTGCCACCAGATCGGCCTTGACTACGTATCCTGCTCTCCCTTCAGAGTACCGATCGCACGTCTTGCAGCAGCTCAGGCAGCTCTTAAGTAATTTAAAAATATCGCAAGATATTGCGGCTGAGAAAGAAATTTCTCAGCCGCTTTTTTGCGGGGAAACGTTTATAAATTGCAGTTTAGCGGTGAGAATAGCCTTCTCCAGCGGAGAAGGGGGACCACGCAGTGGTGGATGAGGAGATCGCCCTTTAATAGATAAAATGTCTTAAAAGATTTTCACCAATAGCGCTATTCTAAAAGGGATTGTTATTGGTGAGGTCGGTTGTGAAGCCATCTTATAAATCTGCAAATGATCTCCTCATCCACCGCGTTGCGGTCCCCCTTCTCCGCTGGAGAAGGCTAAACGTTAAATCAAAATTTGAAAGATTTCACCGTTGCGATGTCCCTTTTCGCTACAAAAACAATTAAATTTACAAAAAGTTTTATGTTGAGTTAATAATTCCGTGATAAAATGTAAATGTAAAAAACTATTCGGAGGCGCTATGTTTAATATAATGATAGTTGAGGACGACGTCAATCAGAGAAAGCTGATGAGCACTGTCCTCGAGCAATACGGCTACAACGTTATTCAGGCATGCGACGGCATCGACGCCCTCGATCAGCTTGACAAAAAGCATATCGATCTTATAATTCTCGACATAATGATGCCCAGAATGGACGGATTTGAATTTACCGAGACCATCCGTCAAGCGGGCAGCAACATACCGATACTTATGGTCACGGCGAAGCAATCCCCCGTTGACAAGCGCAAGGGCTTCATTATCGGAACCGACGACTATATGACAAAGCCCGTGGACGAGGAGGAAATGGTGCTCCGCGTGGGCGCGCTTCTCCGCCGCTCCAAGATAGTCAGCGAAAAGAAGCTGACAGTTGGCTCAACCACCCTTTATTACGATTCCTTTACCGTGGTTTCGGGCGACGTTACCAACGAGCATCCGCAGAAGGAATTTCTGCTTCTCTTCAAGCTCCTCTCCTACCCCGGCAAGATCTTTACCCGCCGTCAGCTGATGGACGAGATCTGGGATATGGACAGCGAGAGCGACGAGCGAACCGTCGACGTTCACGTCAGCCGTCTGCGCGAAAAATACAGAAGCTGCCCCGACTTTGAGATCGTCACCGTCCGCGGTCTCGGCTACAAGGCGGTGCATCTGAAATGAGCAACAAGGACGTAAAAAAAGAAAAAAGCTCTCCCGAGAAGCGAAAAAGATCGGTCAGATCGCTTCTCTCTCTTTCGGGTAAGCGAATAAAGCGAGTAAACACCCTGAGAATGAGATTTACCTTCGGCGTCTGCGTTATGTTCGCCGCCACCGGTCTTATCACCGCGATCATATTCTTCATTCTCAGCCAGTTCCCCTTCTTCGAATATCTGATAGAAAACAGACTTTTGCTGATCTCGGCAATATGCCTTTCCTGTATCGCTATCGGTACCGGTATCTCCTTCGCTATGATCAAGCTATGGATCGGTCGAATTACGAGAATAAGCCAGGCAATGAGATCGATCGCCAAGGGCAACTTCAAAAAGCGCGTTCCCGTAAAGGACGAGACCGAGGTAATCACCGAGATCGGTGACCTTGAGCGAAGCTTTAACCAGATGGCTGCCGACCTTGAGAGCATAGAGATGTTCCGAAACGATTTCATCAACAACTTTTCTCACGAATTCAAGACACCCATCGTCTCGATCCGAGGCTTTGCGCGTCAGCTTCAAAGCGGAAACCTTTCCGAGGAGCAGAAGAAGGAATATATCGGCATAATCGTTGCCGAATCCGAGCGACTTACAACCATGTCGCAAAATATTCTGCTTCTGACCAAGCTTGAAAACCAGCAGATCGTTGCAGAAAAGACAGAATTTTATCTTGACGAGCAGATCAGAAATTGCCTACTTCTCCTTGAAAAGAGCTGGAGCGAAAAGGATATCGAGCTTGACCTTGAGTTTGACGAGATAAAATACACCTTCAACGAGGAAATGCTTTCCCACGTCTGGATAAATCTGATCTCAAACGCCATAAAATTCACCCCCGTGGGCGGCAAGATCACCTGCCGATTGAAAAACAGCGAAAACGGCAAGGTTTTTGAGATCGAGGACACGGGCGACGGCATGGGTGACGCGGTCAAGGCGAGAATTTTCGAAAAATTCTATCAGGGCGACTCCTCCCACGCGACCAAGGGCAACGGAATCGGACTTAACATCGTTCAGCGAATCCTCACCCTTGCAGGCGGCACTATTTCCGTCGAAAGCGAGGAAGGTAAAGGCTCGAAATTCACCGTAGTTTTGCCTTAAAATCAATATTTTCAGGGCATCCGAGCTTTTTGCAAGGATGTCCCTTTTTTCATTAAAATTATTGACAAACATATTTTTTAATGATATAATAATATGAATAGCTCCGCCGAACGGTCGCGCGCGATCATGCCGAAAGGTCTTCGCGTGAGGAAAGTCCGGGCTTCATGGGCAGGATAACTGATAACGTCAGCCACAAGTAATTGTCGGGAAAGTGCAACAGAAATAGACCGCCTAAATTGCCTTGGAAGGCACAGAACAATGCTCGCAATATTACAAAATGCCTTAGTAAAAAAGATTTTGCAAATTTGCGGTGCGGTTCTCTTTCTTCCAAAGCAATTTAGGTAAGGGTGGAAAGGTGAGGTAAGAGCTCACCCACTCCTATGGTAACATAGGTTTGCTGTAAACCCTATCCGAAGCAACACCCGGGAGGAAGTAGCCCGTCTCCGCAAGGATACTCCCAGGTGGCATAACGCGAGAGCGTTAGAGCTTTTCGGTGACGAAAAGCAAAGATTGATGACCGTTTAAGACAGAACCCGGCTTACAGACGGGGCTATTCAAATTCAAAAACAAGGAAAAAACATGAAAATTGGATTTATTTCGCTCGGCTGTCCCAAAAATCAGCTTGACACCGAGGTTATGCTTCACCATCTCGCTTCGGCAGGCTATGAGATCACCCCCGAGGAGACCGAGGCGGACATTGTTATAATCAACACCTGCGCTTTCATCGAGTCGGCTAAAAAAGAGGCGATCGACAACATTCTCGACATCGCTTACCTCAAAAAGCACCACTCTCTCAAGGGTATTATCGTCACGGGCTGCATGTCCGAGCGTTACGGTGAGCAGATCCTTGAGGAATTCCCCGAGGTCGATGCGGTGCTCGGCGTCGGAAGCATTCACAACATAGTGGAGGCCGTTGAGTCGGTTGCAAAGAACGCGGGCAAAAAGCGCAAGAAGAACGAGCCCGATTGCCGTTACTTCTCACGCGAGGACAAAAACACCGTAAAGCTTGGCGGCGACAGAATTCTGACCACTCCCGAATACGCGGCATACCTGAAGATCAGCGAGGGCTGCGACAACCGTTGCACCTACTGCGCAATCCCCGACATTCGCGGAAAATTCCGCAGCCGCCCCATGGAAGACCTTATCGCAGAGGCCAAGGAGCTTGACGAGATGGGCATCAAGGAGCTGACGGTCATCGCGCAGGACACCACCAGATACGGTATCGATCTTTACGGCAAGTACTGTCTCGACGAGCTGCTCCGCAAGATCACCGAGGAGACAAGTATTCCCTGGATCAGAGTTCTCTACTGCTACCCCGACAAGATCACCGACGGTCTTATCGAGGAAATGAAAAATAATCCCAGAATTCTCAATTACATCGACCTTCCCCTTCAGCACATCAGCGACAAGGTGCTGAAAAGGATGAACCGCCACGGCAACGGCGCGCTGATCCGCGAGGTGCTGGCAAAGATCAAGAAGGAGATTCCCGACGTGACCATCCGCACTACCTTCATCGTGGGCTTCCCCGGTGAAAGCGAGGAGGATTTCGTAGAGCTTGCCGAGTTCATCAAGTCCGAAAGATTTGACCGCGCGGGCGTATTCACCTACTCTCGCGAGGAGGGCACTCCCGCATATAATTTCGAGGATCAGATCGACGAGCAGGTCAAGGTTGATCGCGAGGACATTCTTATGCGCTCTCAGATGCTTATCAACGAAGAAAAGAATCAGGAGAAGATCGGCAAGGTCATCGACGTGCTTTGCGAGGACTTCGACCCCGTCAGCGAATACTATTTCGGCAGAAGCGCAGCCGATGCTCCCGAGATCGACGGCAAGGTATTCTTCAAATCCGAAAAGAAGATAGCCCCCGGCGAATTCGTTAAAGTTAAGGTTCGCCGCGTTGAGGAATACGACCTTTGCGGCTTCGCTTTACAGTAATCAAATAAATAACATGCAAGAAAGGCATTCAAAATGAAAATGAACCTTCCCAACAAGCTTTCGGTGCTCCGTCTTATTATGGTACCGATCTTTATGGTAGTAATGCTCCTGCCCGTGTTTACGAATTTCTCGGCTACGGCAGATATAATTCTCACTCTCGTGGGCGCATTCCTCTTCATCGCCGCATCCTTTACTGATATGCTTGACGGCAAGATCGCGAGAAAGTACAATCTCGTTACCGATTTCGGTAAGTTTATCGATCCCCTTGCCGACAAATTCATGGTTATCGGAGCTATGTTCTGCATTCTTTTCACGAACAAGGATAACCTTGTTATGTTTACCGTATTCTTCTTTGCGCTTCTGATCGTGGTGTTCCGCGAGATGGCTGTAACCAGCATTCGTCTCGTTGCGGCATCGGGCAAGCAGAAGGTGGTCATCGCGGCAAATATGCTGGGTAAGATGAAGACAGTTATGCAGATCATCGCTATCTGCGCGGCTATTATCGAGCCTATTATTTACACGGCACTTGGCAATTTCGTCAAGCTTCCCGCGTGGCTGGGAACATATCCCCCTCTCACCATAGCTACAATGGTTCTGATGGCTTATCTCACCATCCATTCCGGCATCAACTACCTCGTCGGCGCGTGGAAATACCTTGATCCCGAGAAATGATTTTGATAACAAAAAAAGATGCTCGACAGAGCATCTTTTTTTGTTAAATTGCAGTTTATCGGTCTCCACGGCGGTGTCTTTGTGGGAGTTTCGCTCAAGCCTTTCCAAAGGCTTGTCGGAGCCGCCGCGATCGGCGGTCGCGCCTCGCAAGGCGCGAAATTCCTTTATCCTTCCTAAGCGCCACCGAAGGGTGAATGCCAAGCCAAGGGCTTGGCAGAGGGGAACCGCACAAGTGGGGGGTTCCCCTTACTACATAAGCAATTTATAATTGTTTATCCGCTTTTTTCTTTGAGACAAGAGGCGCAAATGAAAACTGGCTACGCTTCGCTCCGCCGTGAATCACAAGTGATTCACGCTTGGCAAAAAAGAACACGCCGAAAAGGAGATTTCGCCGCGTGCGCGCGGCGACCAACGCTCCGCGCGTTGGATCGGCGGT
>JBGVHJ010000058.1:0-4617 GCA_045122255.1 Eubacteriales bacterium
AACAATCCCTTTTAGAATAACGATTTTGGCAAAATCATTTTAAGACATCTTATCTTTTAAAAAGGCGACCTCCTCATCCGTCGCCTTCGGCGCCACCTTCTCCGCTGGAGAAGGCTATTCTAACCGATAAACTGCAATTTAACACCACAAAAATCACGTCGATCAAGTCCAAACGGCAGACCGAAAACGGTCTGCCGTAAAAAAATCATCTCTTAAACACAAGCACCTTGGGACTCGTCATAATTCCCATAGGCTTCAACTGATAGTTGTAGCTGAAGGCATCGTCGCGCGAGAACCAGAGCGACGGATGTGTCTGATCGGTGTTGGTATTGGTGTTATGCAATGCCGCAAAGCAGTTGTATCTGTTGCCGTAAAGGGTAAATTCGGCTACGTGATGTCCCTTCTTCACGCCCACCGCGTTGAGATTGTAGGGCGCGGACACGATCCTTCCTGCGTCCTGTCCGTCAAGCTTCACGCTGATCAGCGCGCCGCGGTAGTAGTTTGCGTGGAACTGAACCGTGCTGTCGTTCTCGTCCACGTCAAACTCGCAGATATAGGTGATATTTCCGCAATAGAAGGGCAAGCCCTGATCTCCGATAGACCCAAAGCCGATCCTGTCGGTCTTATTTATAAGCGTCTTATCGCAGCCCTCAAGACGGACGTTGAAGTCGCCAAGGAGATAATAAGCCTCGGTGTAGCTTCTGGGAGAGAGCGGCAGAGTGACGGTCAGCGTGTGCTCGCCCACACCGATACGGGGCAGCTTCACCGTCTCGATCGCCTCGTCGGTAAAGTAACCGTCGGTGGTCATATCCACGTCAAGCCCGTCAAATATCACGCGGCTGACGTCGGCATCCTCAAGAGCCAAATGCGCGTTTTCCACCTCGGTCTCGCTCTTGAAGGTGAACTTCAGCGTGGTGGTGTGAGGCTCAAACTCCTCGTCGGAGAGAGTCCAGGGCTGCTTTCCGCTCTTGGGCGGAATATTCGCCAGCTGTCTCACCCTCGCGTCGATCCTGCGGATCTCCTCAAGGGGCTGGAATTCGGGATTATCATCCCAAGTGAACTCGGCAAGATCAAGGAGAAGCACGTTAGGCTCTTCGGTCTTATAGGGCACAGCACCCTTGTAATCGTAGCTCTTGACCAATCTGTATGGAGGCAGAGCCGCGCCGGTCGCTGTTTTCGGCTTTCTCTTCCCCTTGTCAAGGGCGAAAAGGAAGGAATCGTGAGCGTAGGCAGGCAGAGAGAAATAGGTAAAGCCGTCATCATAGCGACAACCGACCTCGCTTATCGCGCCGTTTACCGTGTTATATAGCTTGGGATCAAAATATCCGCGGATCTTGAAGTGCAGATTCTTCGCGTGAGTGTAGTCGGTGATCTTCTGATAGACCGCATTCGCCACGAAGAGCCATCTTCTCTGTCCGTCGTCGCGCATCTGATAGATATAGTTGGGTGCAAGCGAATGATCGGTGAGTCTTATCTCGATCTCCCTCTCATCCTTCAAGGCATTCAGCAGAGGAAGCTTTTCAAAGGGCAGCTTTTCGCTTTCCTCATAAAGCTTCTTCAGCTCCTCGCTTTCAACCACGTCCACGTATTTCGGCGGCTCGCCTACGAAAATAAGCCTTCCTCCCGCCGCCTTGAAATCGCGAAGACGCTCAAAGGTGGTCTTGCGCATGGTGACCATAGGAGGAACTATAACCGTTCCGTAGCTCATCTTCCCTACCTTCAAAGGATTTGCAGCGGATTTCGTCTGCTCGGGGAAAAGTGCCTCGCTGATATAGTCGAAATCTATCTGACCGTAAAGCATCCATTTGATAAGATTCTCGAAATACTCGCCGTATCTCGCGCGGATATCCCCGGCGGTATTCCAAGTGCCCCAATAGAGCCAGTAGCTCTCAATGGGATGAATGACCGCCACCGAGCAGCGCGGCTTGCCGCGAGTCAGCGCGGTGTGTATGCGCGCGTAGTGGTCTTCAATATAGTTATATTGCTTGTACCAAGGCGACTGATAGTTGATCGACGCGGGATAGTCGCGCTTGGCATTTCCCTTCATCGAGACCCAAGAGAGGTGAGGCACACGGACGCTGACGCCCAATGCCGCCTGCCAGTCGCCCTGAAATTTGTGGTCGCGGAAGTCAAAATCCCAGTTGGTGATGCCGTACATCTCGGAAATTATGGCTTCCTTGCCATACTGTCTCGTCACCGATTGCGCCTGCTTCGCCGTGGTAAGCTCCACCTTGTTGCGGAGCATATCGATGCCGACGTAGCCGAAATGCTTGTAGTTTCGCATTACCTCGCCTACCGTCCAGGTCTGCATATAAAGGGTGTCCTCGCCCATAAGGTGACCCGTCAGCTTGATGCCGTTTTTCTCGCACCACTTGCCGCAAAGCGCCATAAAAGCGTCACTCATGCGCTGGCAAACGTGATCGTGATAGCGGTATCTAGCGAGAGAGGGCTTGTTGTGGGGCAGATCCCAGAAGATCTCGGGAATAGTAGCGATAATATCCTCGCCGTATGCCTTTTTATAGGTCTTGGGCAGATCAAAGGTCCATGGAGCGGTAAGCGCGATCCTGGAATCGTGTGCAAACAGAGTGTTGACAAAGGTATGCTGGGGCTCGTCGGTAAAGATCGCGGGCACAGCCTTGTCAAACTCGTCGCCCACCCAATTTTTGTATGTCTCGTGAGTGATCTCAATGAATTTCTCGGTCGCCTTCTTAGAAAGCGTGTCCACGTAGGTGTAGCCGTTGAACCAATCGGTGCAGGGCTCGCATCGGCAGAAGACGTGGCGCTTGATTCCCTTGGCACGGCTCTTTCTACCGATCTTTTTGTAGCTTACAAGGTAGCCGTCCTTGTCAAATATCAGATCAAAGGTGGCAATATAGTAGGGCTTGCCCAGCTCGAATGCCTCCTTGGGAGAGAGCTCGTCGGACACGTCAAGATGATTCTCCGCGTCGGGTGCGCCCTCGTCGTATTCAGATATCTGTCGCACCATTTCGGGCGGCACGATAACCAACTGTCTCTGTCTGTATTTCGGCTCTTTTGTAACGAGACCGCCCGCAAAGCCCGAGGGCCACTTGTCCTCGTCGTAAAGCCACGCAAGCATACCCTCGCTCTTCGCCTTGTCGGTGCAGGCGCGAACCAGGGACATAAAATCGTCCGAGAGATATTCGTTGTCCATTCCGTGGCGCGAGTGCATGTGGAAGCCGCCAAAGCCCATCTCTTTGAGATAATCTATCTGCTTCTCCAAGAGCTCGGGAGTCATCTTGCAGTTCCACGACCAGAAGGGTGTGCCTCGATATTCGCTGGTAGGATTGCGGAAAAGGTCGTCGGAAAGTACCTTTTCTCCATTCTTTTTGTAAAGCATCGTGTGTCCTCCGCTTGTTGACAAATTTATTATACCGTATACAATTATACCTTGGCTCGACCCGAAAGTCAATAGAAGCGCGGGATTTTTACCCCAAAACGCAAAATTTTTGTCCAATTGTATATATTGCGATCCGAGTCGGTCTGCGTCCGCTGATCAGACCCCGTTTAAGGACAGATCCCCTTCCCCAAGCGATCTTTTCACCGCCGCGGCGAAAAATTCGTCGGTGTCAAAGCTGCCGCCGTCCCCCTTTTGAGGGTCGGAGGTCGGGAAAGCTCCGCCGCCAAGCTTTCTGTCGCGCTCCCACCACTCTCTTATGGCGCGGAAGTGGTCGGGATAGCGGTAGCCCTTTGAATAGAGCTTTTCGGAAAAGCGGTCGATGTATGCGTCCGCGTTGCCGATCTCACGGCGCAATGCGAGATATTCCTCGGTGGAGAGATAGACGTTCTTATGCCGACCGTACCCCTGCCCTATCTGCTCGCCGCCCCCTCTCTCCTCCAAAGCTGTATCCTGTCCGCTCTCGGCGCGCGCGTCGGCTTCGCCGCCGCTCACAGAGCGTTCGACGGCTTCCGCCGAGACGCTCTCTGTCTCAGCCTCGGTCTTTGTCTCTTCTTGGTCTTGGTCTCTGTCTTTAGCCGACGGCAGGCTGTAAAGCTGGGTTGAAGCCGGGCTTTCGGGGTGGCTTGAAGCCGCCCTTGTGCCGGTTAATGGCAAGGGCGGCGCGGAACGGCGGGCAACCGCACCCTTTTTTCCCATGGCAGAAAGGTATTTTCTGCGGTCGATCTGCGGAAATACAAATGCCGCGATCGCCTTGACCTTATTGGAAAATTCGGGTGGCGGAGTGCCGTCGCGCTGGTAGTTGCACAGAGCAACTATGAGGGTTTTGAAGTCCTTGGGTGTCAGCGACTCAAATGCGGGCATCCAATCGTAAAATAATAAAAATCCTTTTTCAGTATTCATTTTTCTCCTTTGCTTTTTTGATCGTTTTCGTGTTAATAACGTTTCGGTTTTGATTTACTTTCACCGTCAAATCGGGGCTTTCTTTGACGTGCTTGCCTACATTATAGCACATTTGTTCTATAAAAAAGAGCCCCTTTTTCAAATTTGATTTATCGGGGAGTTGGGCGAGGCAGATTTACGCGATAGGCTCCCTTGTGTAAAGGGAGCTGTCAGCGAAGCTGACTGAGGGATTGTTTTGCTGTGAAATGTTACTTTTACAATCCCTCCGTCTCGCTACGCGATCCACCTCCCTTTACACA
>JBGVHJ010000059.1:0-24633 GCA_045122255.1 Eubacteriales bacterium
TGTAAAGGGAGCTGTCAGCGAAGCTGACTGAGGGATTGTTTTGCTGTGAAATGTTACTTTTACAATCCCTCCGTCTCGCTACGCGATCCACCTCCCTTTACACAAGGGAGGCTTTCGTTAGCCATCGCCTCACCGATAAACACCAATTTATCAATCAAACAAAAACTTTGGGTAACATAATTATGATAAACAACAAAAACTTAAACGAAATACCCGTCACCGCTCTGTACGGTGTAGGCGGAGTCAAGGCAAAGGCATACGCCGCCGCGGGAGTGCATTCGATCCTCGACCTGCTCTATTATTTTCCAAGAGCCTACGAGGACAGAGGCAATATAAAGCTTTTGGCAGAAACCTCCCCAGAATATAAATCCGCGGTGGTCTTAACCGTCGCAACCGAGCCAAAGGTGGCAAACATCAAGCGCGGAATGTCACTCTTAAAATTCCGCGCCTTTGACGATAGCGGAGTCTGCGACATAACGTATTTCAACCAGAATTATTACAAGGACAAGTTCCCCATCGGCTCCACCTTCCGCTTTTACGGAAAGGTAGAAAAGGGCAAGACGAGATACGAAATGTCCTCCCCTGCCGCCGACCCTTGGGTAGATGAAATGCCGCCGCGCTCATTTTATTCGGTCTACAGGCTCTCGGAGGGTCTGTCTCAAAAGCAGATCTCCCAGAACGTTGAAGCCGCTCTCGCTATGGCGAGCGTGTCCATGCCCGATCCCCTCCCCGAGGAGATAAGAGAAAAGCACGGTCTATGCACAATATACTATGCCCTCCGTCAGATACATTTCCCCGAAAGCTACACCGCTCTTGCCACGGCAAAAAAGAGACTTATCTTCGACGAATTCTTCCTTTTCGCCACGGGGCTTTCGCTGTCGGGCGGCAAGGCGGTCAAAAATACCGCGCCCGCCTTTGGCAACGTTGACCTCTCTCCCCTGCTTTCCCGTCTTCCATACGAGCTGACAGGCGCGCAGAAGAGGACGGTCAACGATATCGCCGCAGACCTTAGAAAGACCGAGCCCATGAGCCGTATAGTCGTCGGTGACGTCGGCTGCGGCAAAACGGTCTGCGCTATGGCTGCCATCTACATGGCGGTAAAAAACGGCTATCAGGCGGCTTTAATGGCGCCCACGGAAATACTCGCAACACAGCATTATAACGATCTCAGCGCCATTTTCGAGGCTCTGGGGATCAAATGCGCGCTCCTCACAGGCTCATGCACCGCGGCAACTAAAAGGAAGATCCACGCGGCAATGCAATCAGAGGATCCCGCTCTCCGTCTCGACGTGGTCATCGGCACTCAAGCGCTCCTCTCCGACGGCGCGGAGTTCATAAATCCCGGTCTTGTCATCACCGACGAGCAGCACCGCTTCGGTGTAAATCAGCGAGCGCTCTTGTCTGAAAAGAACAAGCACACCCACGTGCTGGTTATGAGCGCAACGCCTATTCCCCGCTCTCTCGCCCTCGTGATGTACGGCGATCTCTCAATGTCCAAGATCGACGAGATGCCCCCCGGCAGACAAAGAGTCGATACCTATCTGGTGGACGAAAGCTACCGCCCACGCCTCGACAACTTCATCCGCAAGCAGGTGGATGAGGGCGGTCAGGTCTATATAGTCTGCCCCGCCGTTGAGGAAAGCGAGTTGGAGGTGGGCGAGATCGACCTCTCCGAGATCGCTATCTACGGAGAAGAGCTGCAAAGAAACGAAAAACCGCCCCTCAAGGCGGCGGTTCAGTATGCCGAGGAGCTTTCGGAAAGACTTCAAGGCTATAATATCGCATTCGTCCACGGCAAGATGAAGACGGCGGAAAAGGACAGAGTAATGCGCCGCTTTGCCGCGGGAGAGATACAGATACTCGTCTCCACCACGGTCATCGAGGTGGGTGTCAACGTACCTCGCGCCTGCCTGATGATAGTCGAGAATGCCGAAAGATTCGGTCTCTCCCAGCTTCATCAGTTACGCGGTCGAGTGGGACGCGGACAGAGAAAATCCTATTGCGTTCTTGTCAGCGGAGCGCAAGGCAGACTTGGCGAGAACGCAAAGCAGAGACTCAAAACCATGTGCGATTGCTACAACGGCTTTGAGATCGCCGAGGAAGACCTTAAATTGCGCGGTCCCGGCGACTTTCTGGCACTCACGGGTAACGCCTCGATCCGACAAAGCGGTAGCCTCACCTTCAACCTCGCAGATATGTGCGAGGACTCAGACCTTATGACCACCGCATTCTCCGAAGCACGCGAATACCTTAAAACCGACCCCAAGCTTGAAAAACATGAACCCCTCCGCCTCGCCGCCGAGAGAATGTTTGAAATGCAGGGGGATATAATAAGCTAACACAAAAACCACTTGTCTCTTAGGAACAAGTGGTTTTTAATTTAATGTTTGAGCCAAATAACGATCACCCGAACAGCCTACGTTTTTTCCACTCTTTCCACATAACAGTAGAAAACAAGCCATATTCATCAGCAATTTGTCTCATTTCATCATAATGCAAAACTGTGTTTATTCCAAGTCTAAAATCTAATTTAGAATACAAAACAAAATTTTTTGATTTAATCACAAACTCATCGCCATGTACAAGTCCAAACCGTAATATTTCCAGCATTTCGTTCTGCGATATTCTTTTTTTTGATAGCATCGGCGGATTCGCATTATCAAAAGATTTATATTGCACCGTTTTAAATGATTTAAGTTCAAGAAAATCTGTTATTTTCTTTATACAATCCACCATCTTATTTACCGTTTCAAGATAAATCTCTTCCGTAAGTTCAATTCCGTTAAAGATTTCACCTATATCTTGATAACAGCTCCACTCTCCATTAATATTACCAAATGGAGATTTATCCAATTCATATTCCTTAACAGCTTTTGGCGGTAACAAAACAGGAGTAGCATCATAACCCTCAATAGGCGACTTGTTAATCTCTTTAATTCTAGCTTGCTTAGATGTTGTCAGGCTTTGATAATAACAATACTTTTCTATTTTATTATCCGTTATTTTGTTTATCTTTGTGCGCAAACCAAACTGTTTGGCTATTCCTGACAGTTCATCTATTGAAAGTCTACAGTTTATGTGGATGTTATCTTCATACATACAAAAAAATAAATTGTGACCAACGATATAAGCCCAATAATTATCTTGCCATATCTGAGTTAATAGATTGCGCAATTCTTCTTTGCTCAAAACTTGATCAACGTGGTATTTTATTGGTTTTTTGTATATTTCTAAATAGCATATTTTAAACGTGTCAATATTTAAACGCTCAGCTATTGCCAGAATAACTGCCATAAAAGCATCTGGACTCTCCGGCCATTCTGTATCATAAATAATATAAGATTTATTGCGCATAAAATATTTCTCCTGTGTTTTATTCTCCCAAAACAATCTCCCCACTCTCGATCTCCTCGATGACCTTTGCAATCGCGCTCTCCTCATTTGAAACGGTGACATAGTCGGCGGCGGCTTTGGCTTCTTTTACCGCGTTTGCCACGGCAATGCCGACACCTGCCATTTTGATCATGGAAACGTCGTTATTATAGTCTCCGATGGCGACAGTCCGCGCCATCTTCACACCCAAAATCTCGGCAAGACGAGGCAGGAGGCTTCCCTTGCTGCTTCCCTTGGGCAGGATCTCATAAAGCGTTCTCTCCGAGCGGATATAGTCAAATTCCGCGCTTCTTGGGTGGTTGTGGAGTATCTCGGCAATTCGCAGGATATTTTCCTCGCACTCCTCGCCGAAAACCACCTTGGTAATAGGCGCCTCCAGCGCCTCAAGATCGACAAAAACGTGCTCGGTTTTCGTAATCCGCCTGTGCCTTGCCACAATCTCGTTATCGCGACAGCAATACACCTTATCGTGAGCATCCAGAATCACTCCCGCACCGGGCACACCGTCCATCACGGCTTTCACAAGCTCTTTATATTCACATGGCAGTGTTATCGACCAGAGGTACTCTCCTCGCTCAAAATCGTATATTCCGCCGCCGTTTATGCATCCGACGGGGGCGTTGGGCTTGACCATTTCGTAAAGAGTCCTCGATGTAAAAGGCATTCTGCCGGTTACAAAGGTAAAATATCCGCCCTCGCGCTTGAAATATTCGATTGCCTCGTGGTTTTCTGCCGAGATCGTCTTGTCATTTTTGAGCAGCGTACCGTCAAGGTCGGTACAGATCAAAATTCCGTCAAATTTCCCCATTTCTTCTCCTTAAAACTCGGGATCGTAGCTCTGGGGGAAATCCTCCCAATATATCTCGTGAATCTGTATGTCCTTGATGCGAAGCTTGGTGCAGTACGCGGAGAATCCCACGTGACCGTCGCGTATAGGCTGAGGATCGATCATCTCGGAGACCAGCTCGCCGTCAACTACCATAAAGCTGTGACCGTCGATGGCGCCGCAGGTCATTCGAAGCTCGGTTCCCGGCACGTACTTATAAGACGAGGTGGTTGAATAAAGATTTGAGCCGTATCCCGCGTTTCTCTCAAGTCCGCTCTTACCCTCATACCAGCCGTTGACACCGCAAACGTAGGAGTCGCCAAGATAATCGGTGCTCTCATCCCACTTGGCGCAAAAAACCGCGTTGAGATCGCGTGTGGCAGGCAATACCGTTGAAACCGTAAAGGAAAGCATCACGTTTTTCTTGAAATATTCCTTGTAAAGCATAATTCCGCCCATGTTTCCGGTCTCGGTGCCGATAAAGCAACCGTCCTCAAGCTCCCAAGTACCCGTATTTGGCAACCAATGCTCACGCCAGTTCTCATCGGGCTTGTAATCTACCAAAAGAGGACACTTGTCCCAAATTATCTTCTTGCCAAGTAAATGAATGTTTTTCATATCTTTCTCCATTTTTGAAGTCGTTTTCTATATTTTATCACATTTTTCGCATTTTCACAAGGGGGGAAAACTCAAAAATAATAAAATTCAAATTTATATGTCACAAAATATTGACAAACAACAAAAAGTGGTGTATAATAATAACGTAGGAACACCGATGACGGTTGCTTCCCACTGATTTGGTTAAGAAATAACCGCCTTCAGTTTGGTCGCTGGGCGGTTATTTCTTTTTATTATGATAAATTAAATGAACATATTGAAGGAGGGCAACAATAAATGCCGCAATAAGCAAAAGTTGCTCCAAGGTTATGTACACGATATCACCTCCCTCCGAAAATGAAGGGAGTAAAAGAAACTTGCTTCCTTCAAAAAAGGAAGCAACCGCCACCGTTTTGGTGTTCCTACGGATAAGCTGAAGCTTATCATTAGGCATTATATCATATTTGCCATTAAATATCAATACTTTTCATCAAAATGCTACTTAATTCATCAAAATTTTTCTTAACAGACGGTTTCAAAAAAACCAAATATCAATCTGTGGACATTAAAACTAAATACTGCTATAATATAGTCAGAACCGGTTCAATCTAAAAAACGAGGTGCAAATATGAACTATCAATTCGGTAACATTTTCAAAGCTTTAAGAAAGCAGCGCAATCTTACCCAGGAACAAACAGCGGAATTCTTGGGCGTATCTTCACAGGCTGTAAGCAAATGGGAAACTAACTCCACTTTTCCCGACATATCGCTTTTACCAATCATCGCAGATTTTTTCAATGTATCGATCGATTATCTTCTGTGCTATGATTTAACAAAACGAAACGAGGAGATCGAACGCATTTGCCGTGAATCCGAAGTGCTTATTCAAGACAAAAAATATATTGAGGCAGTCGCGTTGATGCGCACGGCATACACTAAATTTCCCGGAAACGATCTGATCATGTATAGCTTAGCATGGGCTTTGCGTTGGTCAATAAAATCAGAAAATATCGAAAATCGGGAAGAAAACTATAATGAAGCAATGCTCATTTACTTGAAAATTCTTGAAATCAGCACCAACACAGACCTGCGTTCCAAGGTTACAAGAGACCTTGTTTACTGTTATTATACTAAAGGAGATCTTAAAACAGGCAGAAAATATGCAGCGCAATTACCCGAATTTTCGGTTTGCCGCGAATACGTTTTGGGAAGATGTAACTGTCTTGAAGGTAAAGAACTTTCGGAATATCTGCAAACAAACATAAAGATCTTTGGAAAAGCATTGATAGAATGTCTTGAATATTTTGCAGACTATAGAATTATTTCCAAAGAAGATATGGCACCCTATTCTCCCGAATCAGCAAACGCTAAAATAGCGCTTGTAAATCAAATTCTTGAATAACTATACCAATAATCTCACGGCTGTAAAATTACTCCATCGCTAAAATCTCCCCCCTTTTTCTGGGAGTTTTTGAAAGGTGAGGGGGTCTTGCACCGCAAGCGGTGCGGCGAGTTTTGCAAGCAAAACGTCGCTACGCCTTACAGGCTAGGGGAGAGGGAAACTTTTTTCAAAAAAGTTTCCCTCTCCCCCTGCTTTATATGCAATTATTAATACATACCGCCCATGCCGCCTGCTGCGGGAGCAGCGGGAGCTTCGGGTTCCTTAATGTCAGCAACTACGCTCTCGGTTGTAAGAATTACCGATGCGATAGAAGCCGCATTCTGAAGCGCGGAACGGGTAACCTTCTTGGGGTCAACGATACCTGCGCTCATCATGTCAACGTACTTTTCATTGTAAGCGTCGAAGCCGTAGCCAACCTTCTTGGAGCTCATGATCTTGTCAACGATAACCGCGCCGTCAAATCCTGCGTTAGCCGCGATCTGACGAACGGGCTCTTCAAGACCCTTAAGAACGATCTTGACACCGGTCTTCTCGTCGCCGTCAACGGTCTTGAGAAGCTTTTCAACTGCGGGAATAGCGTTAAGGTAAGCAGTACCGCCACCTGCAACGATGCCCTCTTCAACAGCCGCCTTGGTAGCGTTGAGCGCGTCCTCGATGCGGAGCTTCTTCTCCTTCATCTCTGCCTCGGTAGCAGCTCCTACCTTAATAACAGCAACACCGCCGGAAAGCTTTGCAAGTCTCTCCTGAAGCTTCTCGCGGTCGAAATCGCTGTTTGTAACCTCGATAGCAGCCTTGATGGATGCTACGCGAGCCTTGATTTCATTGGTATCTCCTGCGCCGTCAACAATAACGGTGTTCTCCTTGGAGATCTTGACCTGGCGAGCACGACCGAGCATCTCAATAGATGCATCCTTGAGCTCAAGACCGATCTCGGAGGAAACGACCTCACCGCCGGTGAGAATAGCAATATCACGGAGCATTTCCTTTCTTCTGTCGCCAAAGCCGGGAGCCTTAACTGCAACGCAGGTAAAGGTGCCGCGGAGCTTGTTGAGCACGAGAGTGGTAAGTGCCTCACCCTCAACGTCCTCAGCAATGATAACAAGCTTTCTGCCGCTCTGTACAAGCTGCTCGAGAAGAGGAAGAATATCGTTGATAGTAGAGATCTTCTTGTCGGTGATAAGAATAAGAGCGTCGTCGATAACGGCCTCCATCTTATCGGTATCGGTTACCATATAGGGAGAGAGATATCCGCGGTCGAACTGCATACCCTCAACGACCTCAGAGTAGGTCTCAGCGCTCTTGGACTCCTCAATGGTGATAACGCCGTCAGCGGTTACCTTTTCCATAGCGTCGGCAATAAGCTCACCGATAACCTCATCGCCTGCGGAGATAGTACCAACGCGCGCGATGTCCTCCTTACCGTTAACCTTCTTAGAGTTAGCTGCGAGAGCCTCAACGGCAGCGTCAACCGCCTTCTTGATGCCCTTGCGGATAACCATAGGATTAGCACCTGCGGTAACGTTCTTCATTCCCTCTCTTACAAATGCCTGAGCGAGAAGGGTCGCGGTGGTAGTACCGTCACCTGCCGCGTCATTAGTCTTGGTTGCAACCTCGCGAACAAGCTGTGCACCCATGTTCTCTGCCTCGTCGGCAAGCTCGATCTCCTTGGCGATGGTAACACCGTCGTTGGTGATCAGGGGAGCGCCGAACTTCTTGTCAAGAACTACGTTTCTACCCTTGGGACCGAGAGTGATCTTAACAGTGTCAGCAAGCTTATCAATGCCGCGAACGAGAGCGTTGCGGGCTTCTATTCCATAAAGAATTTCCTTTGCCATTTTAAATTACCTCCAATTAGAAATTATTCAACGATAGCGTAGATATCGTCCTCGGAAAGAATGGTGTACTCAACACCGTCGAACTTAACCGTGGTTCCTGCGTACTTGCTGGCGATAACCTTGTCGCCCACCTTAACGGTCATAGGAACGATCTTGCCGTCCTCAACCTTACCGGCTCCAACCGCGATTATTTCAGCGACCTGGGGCTTTTCCTGCGCGCTCGCAGTGAGAATGATACCCGAAACGGTCTTTTCCTCAGCCTCTGCGAACTTGATAACTACTCTGTTAGATAAAGGTTTGATATTCATAATATAATCCTCCTTTAAAATGCTTTCGCATATATGTTACTGTTGTGTGGCCAAAATCAGCCAAATTATATTTTACCAAAACGGGAGTGAAAAATCAAGTCTTTCGACTCATAATTCACACTTTATTAACAAGGCTTTCCTTTTATGACAAAAGCTTTCTTCTAAAAAACAACGTTTGCGCATATATTTGATCTGAGTACGGATAAAGTACGGCTTTTTTCGTCAAAATACCCTTCGGAGACCAATATGCTCGAATTTTTGAACAACAACATCATAAGCGTTATAACTCCGATAATGCTCTTACTGTCGGGGATATTTTTTTCATTCAGACTCGGCTTTTTTTACGTAAGGCATCCGGTAAAAATTTTAAGATCAATGCTGTCAAGACCTAAAAAAAGCGGGATCTCTCCTTTTCGCGCGGTGACCTTAGCGCTCGCAGGCACTCTTGGTGTAGGCAATATCGCAGGGGTCGCCTCGTCGATCGCCATTGGCGGCTTCGGGTCGGTATTCTGGATGTGGGTCAGCGCCATGGCGGCAATGGTATTGAAATATGCCGAGATCGTCCTCGCTATCTCGCACAGACGAACAAAGAACGGTGAATATCACGGCGGCGCGTCCTATTACATCGAAGATTTTATCAAAAACAAGTTGAAAATCGGTTCAGGCAAGCTGATAGGCGGCTTTTTCGCCGTCCTTTGCATTATAAATGCCATAACTATGGGCGGAATGATCCAATCAAATGCCGTATCAACTGCGTTTGATGGAGTCCTGAATATTCCTCCGTGGGCGGTCGGAGCGATCCTCGCCCTGCTCTGCGTTATTGTGATTTCGGGCAATGCCAAGTGGGTAAGCGCATTCTCGGAAAAGACAGTACCCTTTATGACCGTGGGATATATCCTTCTGTCGGTCGCCGTCCTGGTAGCAAGACATGAATATATCGGCGATGCCTTCGCGGTCATATTCGAGGATGCCTTCAAGCTTGATAGCGCGGCAGGAGGGATCATCGGATTTCTCGTCTCCCGAGGACTGAAGGCAGGTACTATGCGCGGACTTATGTCCAACGAAGCAGGTTGTGGCACCGCACCCACCGCACATGCCGCCGCAGAATGCGAAAGCCCTGCCGCGCAAGGCTTTTGGGGGATATTCGAGGTCTTCGTTGACACAATACTTCTCTGCACTCTAACCGCACTTGTCATAATTGTATCGACGCTTGGCGGCTCTGACGTGCTATCCTTTGGCAATGATCCTATGATGATGGCTATCAAGGCCTATTCGAGCGTGCTGGGCACATGGTCGGAATACTATATGGCGGTCTCCGTCCTGCTCTTCGCCTTCGCCACCATCGTCTGCTGGGCGCATTACGGCAGAGAAAGCCTCTCCTATCTTACTAAAAAACGCGCTCCCACCGTAATATACCTCTTCATATTCTGCCTCTTCATCTTCTTGGGTGCCGTCTCTGCTCCCTCTTGGGCATGGCTCGCCGCAGACTTAGCCCTCGGTGTTATGACTATCATTAACCTCGCCGTAATAGTGCCTCAATCAAGAGAAGTCAAAAAAGAAACCGATGCCTTTTTCAAGAAATAAGATTTAAACATATTTGTGCAAAAAAAGTATAGAAAAATTCAATGATTCGTGGTAAAATAAAGTATATCTACCACGGAGGTAAATACTATGAATAAAACAGTAATAATCACAGGAGGTACCGGTGGCTACGGTCTGGCCACCGCAAAAGCCTTCAAAAAAGCAGGATATACTACACTCATCACCGGCAGAGATCTTTCCAGACTTGAAAAAGCGCAAAAGGAATCCGGTGCCGACTTTATTTTTGTTCAGGATGTAAAAAGCTACGACGGCTGGGTCGAGCTAAAAAAATATGCAGACGTTGTACTGGGCAAGCTTGATATCCTCGTAAATAATGCTGGCGGCGGTGTTGCCATTCGTCCTATTGAGGAGCAAACAAAGGAGACGATCGACGAGATCATCGCCCTCAATTTGAACAGCGTTATGTACGCTTCGCAGATATTCGCGGCTGATATGAAAAAGCGCGGTTCGGGTACTATCATCAACATCGCGTCGGTCTGCGCCACACATGCCTGGGCAAATTGGTCGGTCTATGCGGCAGCCAAGGCAGGTGTACTCAACTTTACAAAGGGACTCCAGACAGAGCTTCAGCCCTTTGGTGTACGTGCAAGCTGTGTGATCCCCGCATCCGCAAGCACTAACTTTCAGTCATCTGCTTCCCTTGGCGAGACTAACGATTCGCTTCAAACCGATGATATAGCCTCTACCGTCCTATTCGTCGCGGAAATGCCCGCGCGCGCCATTGTAGAAGACGTAACGGTTTGGGGTATAAGTCAGGCAGTTCAGCCACTTTAATAGAGCTATGACTAACGGAATTGAAAAGATAAATCAGGTGGTAGAATATATCGAATCGCACCTGACCGAGCAGATCGAGTGCTCCACCCTTGCAAAAATAGCAACTCTCTCCGAATATGAATTCAGGCGTATTTTCTCCTTCGTAATCGGCATTCCCGTAGCGGAATATATCAGAAAGCGCCGCCTTTCCATGGCGGCGGAGGAATTAAAGTCGGGGAGCGACACTATCTCAACTGTCGGAGCAAAATACGGCTATGATTCAGCTTCTTCCTTCGCAAGAGCATTTAAGGAGCAATTTGGTCTTTCGCCGCAAGAGGTTAAGGACCCCGACGTGAAATTAACCATCTATATGAGACCGAGATTTGAGCTCTTTGTCATCGGCGGCGGTGATCTCGAGTACACTGAAAAGCTGTTAGATCCCTTTTGCATAAAAGGAATTTGCGGCACGTCTCCCATCAGCGACACCTGTTGCTGCGAAAGCGTTTGGGCTGAATACGAAAAGCTTTCCGACGAAACCGACTCCGAAAACGACGTTTATGCCGCATACATTAACGGAAAGAGCGACGTTTTGTGCTACATAGGAGAGAAAACCGCTGAGATAGCGCAAGATAACGGCTCCATTTTCGTAAGGGCAGGCAGTTGGCTCTGCTTTGACGTTGAAGCAGATTCGCCCGAATCCGAGATCAACGATCTTTACAATCGCATAAATTACTCATTTTTGCCGTCGGGCATATACGAAAGAGACGAAGACCGCCCCAACGTTGAGCGCTTCTCTCCCGACGGAAGCTTTACCGTGATGATCCCCGTCAAGGGCAAGACCCGCTGAAAGGAAAGAAAAATGAAGAAGATATTTATCGAAGCCGAGAGCTTTTCTAACCTCGGCGGATGGCTTATCGACCAGCAGTCCACACTTCAAATGGGATCGCCCTATATTATGGCGCACGGATTGGGCATTCCTGTTGCTGATGCAAAAAACGATTTTACTGTAAATGAAGAGGGCGAATACAGCGTGTGGGTGCGAACGCGAGATTGGACATCCCCTTGGGGCGATCTTGCGGCAGGTAGATTCACTTTGGTGATTGACGGACAAGCTCTCCCCTCCACTCTTGGAACAAATCGCGGAGATTGGGCTTGGGTAAACGCCGGCAAGCTTGTACTGACTGAGGGTAATCATACAATAGCACTTCACGATCTAACGGGATTTAACGGCAGATGCGACGCTATCTATCTCACCGCGGATGGCGACCTTCCTCCAAATGATACAGACAAGCTTTTAGCCTTCCGCAGGAGCTTTATCTGCCCCGATCCCGAAATCTACGAGACCGAATACGACCTTATCGTAGTCGGCGGCGGAATTGCGGGTATCTGCACGGCATTGGCGGCTTCAAGAAGCGGAGAGAAAGTCCTTCTTATTCACGACAGAGAGATCCTCGGCGGCTGTAACAGCTCCGAGGTGCGCGTATGCCTTGGAGGCTTATTAAATCTCCCTCCCTACGATAAGCTGGGCAAAATGGTGAAGGAAATTCAGCCGATATTAGGCTATCCTACCCTCTTTGACAAGGAATATTACGAGGACGACCGAAAGAAATTCGCCTTTATGCTGAGAGAAAGCTACGGAAAATGCAACCTTGCTCTCGGCGAGCAGATGACAGGCGTCACCACAGAGGACGGCTTGATCAAAAGCATTGAAGCTCTGCACATCAGAAGCGGCAAACGCAAAATATACCGCGGCAGAGTTTTCGCCGATTGTACGGGCGACGCGACACTCTCAAGAATGGCGGGTTGCGAGGTCATGTATGGCAGAGAGGCAAAAGACACCTTTGGCGAAAGCCTTGGAGCGCAGACCTACGAAAAGCTGGTTATGGGGCAATCCATACGTTGGTATTCCGAAAACAAAGGCTATAAAACCGACTTCCCCGACTTTGATACAGGTATGTTCAAGAGCGAGGAGGACTGTCTCCACGTTTTGAACGGTGACTGGGAGCAGGAGACGGGATTCCGCAGAAACATGGCGGAGGAAACCGAATATATTCGCGATTATGGGCTTTACACCATTTTCGGCAACTGGTGGTATCAGAAAAACAAATCCGAGCGCAAGGACAAATATGCCAACTACTCACTTAAATGGGCATCGCACTTAGGCGGCAAGCGCGAAAGCTATCGCGTCGTCGGAGATCATATTCTGACTCAGAACGATATAGAAAATCACGTGATCTACGACGACTGCACCGCTTGTATGACCTGGAGCATCGACATTCACTTTCCCGAAGCCACTAACGAGGAAAAATTCGGCGAAGCCTTCCGCTCATTTGCATATCACCGCGGCATCGTCAAGCCCTACCCTGTCCCCTATCGTTGCCTATATGCCCGAGACGTAAATAATCTCTTTCTCGGCGGCAGAACAGTCAGCACATCTCACGTGGCATTCTCATCGATAAGAGTTATGCGAACCCTCGGTATGCTTGGCGAAGCAGCGGGACTCGCGTCGGTCATCTGTAAGAGACACAGCTGCACACCGCGCGAGGTCTACGAAAAGTATCTTGAAGAATACAAGGAACTGCTCCGAAAAGGCGTTTCCTCCCCAAATTCGTTCCAATGCGCCGTTGGTAGCGAGGAGGACTACCACTTCAAGGACGCAGGCTGGTTCAGCCATGACAAAACCGACCTTATCGATAAAAGCCCCTATGCCGAAAAAGTCAAGAAAAACATCAAAAAGCTCGGCATCGAATATAAATATGAAGGCGGATTTGGAGAAATAAAATAACACTTCAAATTTTGATTTATGGGGATGCGGGGGACGCGATTTCCGCTTTTTCGAGAAAAAGCTTGGCAAAAAGCTTCCCCTGAAATTATTTGGTGGTGTAGCCATATTGTTATTTTACACCGTGAGGATTTTAATCTAAGCCTCACAGCTATCGTGTTGCAAGTAATATTTGAATTGTTTCCTTCAAATTTTGATTTATCGGTTAGCCTTCTCCAGCGGAGAAGGGGGGACCGCAACGCGGTGGATGAGGAGATCATTTGCAGATTTATAAGATGGCTTTACAACCGACCTCACCCATAACAATCCCTTTTAGAATAACGCTATTGGTGAAAATCTTTTAAGACATTTTATCAATTAAAGGGCGACCTCCTCATCCACCACTACGTGGTCCCCCTTCCCCGCTGGGGAAGGCTATTCTCCCCGATAAACACCAATTTACAAACCGTAAAAAATCTCTCTTCTGCTAAAAATGCAGCAATAAGAGAGATTTTTTATTTTTTATATTTACAAACGGTAAAAAACATGATATAATGTAAATGCTACACAAAAGTTAATAATCAAGCAATATGGCAATCTCTATATTTTTTATAGGGTTTTATTTCTGCACCTTATCGCCAATAATGAATTTGGTAAAAATGCAAATTCCACTTGGCGATTTAGTGTAGATATTTGTCTGTGCTTGGTTAAGTTTTGTGTAGCAACAATCGGAGTTTGCGTTTTTCGGTGCGTAGCTTCGGTTGCGCACCTTTTTATTTGTGTGGAGATAATAACATGAGAAAATTTCACGATGGAATAATTTTTTACAAGGATTTCACATCTTTAGACCTTAAAGAACTCACTTTTGAAGAAATAGAGAAAAAATACTGTCTGCAAATCACGAGAAATCCCCACTTTGATGATCTTCCCGAGGGAAAAAAAGAAGAACTGAAAAAATTTGTTTTGTACAGTATACATCTTGCTTCTTCTGCACACTTGGAAATAACATTTGATATTCAAGAAGAATACGAATTATTATCGGTGTTTTTGTATGCGGGTATATTTGTAATGACCAAGCAAGATCTTAACGATTTTTGCAATCTGCTTAACTCATCTATGGATATGTTCATATTACCCCCTCCGAAAAATTCAAAAGATACGGCTATTTCTATTGGGTTTAATTTATCTCAAACTATGCCTGACAGAGATTTCAGATAACAAAAAGGAACAGAAAATTCTGTTCCTTTTCTAATTCAATTAAAGCCCCAGGGCTTGAGATGCAATTGAGAAATAAATAACCAGTGTCACGGTATCAACGATCGTGGTAATAAAGGGCGACGCCATAACCGCAGGGTCAAGCTTGATCTTCTTTGCAAGCATAGGCAATATAGTACCCACCACCTTTGCCACAACTACGGCAAAGAATGCGGTTGCACTGACGATCAAGGCGACCTTCAGATTATCCTGCACAGCTCCGTCTTCAAGCACGGTTTGAAGCTGAAGGTGAAAATCAACAAGCATGGTCTTAACGAAACAAACGATTGCAAGGCAGGCGCCGCAAAGCATCGAAACTCTGAATTCCTTCCAAAGCACGCGGAAGAAATTCTTCATCGTGATCTCGCCCAGCGACATTGCACGAATAATAGCAACCGAAGACTGGCTTCCCGCGTTACCTCCGGTATTCATCAGCATCGGGAAGAACACCGTCAGCACGGCATAGGTTCCGATAGCATTTTCATAATGAGTTATGACCGCGCTGGAAAATACCGCCGCCAGCATCAGCACAAGCAACCATGGGAATCGCTTTTTCCAGGTCTCAAAAACACCGGTCTTGAGATAAGGCTTATCGGTAGGCGTGATCGCCGCCATGATCTCGATATCCTCGGTAGCCTCTTCGTTAATGACGTCGATAGCGTCGTCGACGGTAATAATACCAACGAGTCTATCCTCTTTATCAACGATAGGAAGCGCAAGAAGTCCGTATTTTGCGATGGTATCCGCCGCGTACTCTCTGTCGTCAACGGTAGACGCGTAAATGACCTCCTCGGTCATAATATCTCCGATCAGCTCGCCCGAGCCCGCAAACAAAAGGTCTTTAAAGGACACGGTGCCAAGCAGCTTGCGCTTTTCGTCGGTGACGTAGGCAATGTATACGGTCTCCTTATCTATACCGGTCAGACGTATGCGGTCGACCGCCTGAGAAACCGTCATATCGGCGCGCAAATTAAGATACTCCGCCGTCATAACGCTTCCCGCACTTGATTCAGGATAAGCAAGCAGACGGTTTATCTCTCTTCTGTCCTCCTTCGTTACGTTTTTCATTATTCGCGTAACGAGATTTGCAGGCAGCTCGCTAAGAGCGTCAACGGCATCGTCAAGAGCAAGCTCTTCCATGATCTCGGTCAGCTCTCGATCGGTCATCGCCTCGACAATTCTCTTTTGAACGTCACTGTCAAGCTCGGCAAAAATATCTGCAGCAAGATCCTTGTCCTTAGAGAGGAGCTTGAACACTCCCGGGATCCTCTTCGGGCTTATTCGGGAAAAGAAATCAGCCGCGTCGACAGGGTTCAGCTCACTGATGGCACTAACGAATTCCGCATACCCTCGTCGGTCGAGCATCTCCACAAGAGAGTCAAAAAGGCTCTCGATCTCTTCCTCACGAACTTCCTCGGCGCTTTCGTATTCTGCATCCTTAAGCTCTTCTTTAACCAGCTTTTCCTGCTCAAGAGCTTCATTTTCAAGCTCTTTTTCAAGCTCTTTTTGCTCAAAAACTTCATTTTCAAGCTCTTCTTTCAGCTCTTCTTCGCCGACGGTTTCGTTTTCTTCGTTCTCAAATTGCTCTTTTTCAAAATCCGTCATTTCCTTTCCCTCCTTTTCTAAAATTACAGCTGCTTTTAGAATTAGTTTCTCCATAAAAGCACTGCTTTAACACCCTTTAGAATACCACTTTTCAAGCACGATTTCAACATCATTTATTGTAAATTTTGTGAACAATTTTAGTGTGTCAACCAACGTGCAACAGCAAATTATGCGAAATCCTTGAGCCATTTTTCGTTGAAAAATAATAATCGGGGCAGACCGTTTGGTCTGCCCCTTATTTATTATCTCAATTATTCTGCCTTAGCATCCTCGTCGATAAGACGAACAATAGCCATTTCAGCAGCGTCGCCACGGCGAGCGCCGATCTTGAATATCTGAGTATATCCGCCCTGTCTCTGTGCGTACTTAGGAGCGATCTCGTTGAACAGCTTGGTTACAACGTCCTCCTTAGTGATGTATGCAAGAGCAGCTCTGCGGCTTGCAAGAGTGTTCTTCTTGCCGAGTGTGATCATCTTTTCTGCGATGGAACGAACTTCCTTTGCTCTGGTGAGAGTAGTCTCAACCTGTCCGTTCTCAAGCAGCAGGGTAACCATTCCGCGAAGCATTGCTTTTCTGTGTGCGGTAGGTCTGCCAAGTTTTCTGGTTCCGGGCATTTCCAATTCCCTCCTTCTGCTTTATTTAATCTAAATTTCTTACTCCTCTTCGCGCTTAAGGTCAAGACCCAGCGAGTGGAGCTTCTGAATAACTTCGTCAAGCGACTTCTTACCAAGGTTTCTGACCTTGATCATATCCTCTTCGGTGCGATTGGTAAGATCTTCAACTGTATCAATGCCTGCTCTCTTCAAGCAATTGAAGGAACGAACAGACATGTCAAGTTCCTCAATGGTCATCTCAAGGACTTTCTCCTTGATGGTCTCTTCTCTCTCAACCATAATCTCCTTAGTCTTTGCATCATCCGAAAGATCTACAAACAAGTTGAGATGCTCATTGAGAATCTTGGCTCCGAGGGAAACCGCTTCTTTAGCTGAAATGCTGCCGTCGGTAAGTACCTCGATCGTGAGCTTGTCAAGATCGGTGTTGCTGCCGGAACGGGTGCTTTCAACCTCATATTTTACCTTATACACAGGCGTATAGATCGAGTCTGTGTAGATCGTGTTGATCGGCATAGTGGAATTCATACCCATCATATCGTTGTGAAGCTGCTTGTTTCTGTCCTGAGAAACGTAGCCTCTGTCGCAGTTGAAGGTGAGCTCCATGTAGAATCTCTCATTTTCTCCAACGGTTGCGATGTGATGCTCGGGGTTAAGAATTTCAATATCGGAATCCTGCTTGATGTCACCTGCGGTAACGTCATGCTCACCAACAACGTCGATGAAAACGGTCTTAGGTCCCTGGCAATTAAGCTTTGCTATAATGCCCTTAACGTTAAGAACGATCTCGGTAACGTCCTCGGTAACTCCGGGAATAGTAGAAAATTCGTGAAGAACTCCGTCGATCTTGATATTTGTTACTGCAACTCCGGGAAGCGAGCTCAGAAGAACTCTGCGGAGGGAGTTTCCAAGGGTGTGTCCAAAGCCTCTCTCAAGGGGCTCGATCACGAAAGTACCAAAGGAACCGTCCTCACTCATCTCGGCTACAGTTATATTGGGCTTCTCTATCTCAATCATTCCAAATAAAACCTCCTATAAAAATTTTGTTAAAGCCTACGGCTTTGCGAATAGTGAATTCTGACGGCAAGTAATACCGCAGAGTCCAGATTATATGCGGTATTACTTGGAGTAGAGCTCGACGATAAGCTGTTCGTTGAAATCGTAGTCGATATCTTCTCTTGCAGGGAAGGATACAACCTTTGCCTGAAGATTGGTCTTGTCAACGTCAAGCCACTTCGGAGCATTCTTGCTCTCAAGTGCTTCAGCAAGTCCCTTGATCTTAGCACTGTCGCGGCTGGATTCCTTAACGGAGATAACGTCGCCGGGCTTAACAAGGATAGAGGGAATGTTTACCTTCTTGCCGTTAAGTGTGAAGTGAGCGTGGAGAACGAGCTGACGAGCGTCTCTGTGAGACTCTGCGAGACCCATTCTGAATACTACGTTATCAAGTCTTCTCTCAAGAAGTACGAGAAGGTTCTCACCGGTCATACCCTCTTTACGAGCTGCTTCCTCATAGTAGTTCTTGAACTGCTTCTCAAGAACGCCGTAGTATCTTCTGGTTGCCTGCTTCTCACGAAGCTGGATACCGTACTCACCCATTTTCTTCTTTGCTGCGCCGTGCTGACCGGGAGCTGTGCTTCTACGATCAAGTGCGCACTTACCGCTTGTGCATCTCTCACCCTTGAGATAAAGCTTCTTGCCCTCTCTGCGGCAGAGCTTGCATGCGGGTCCTGTATATCTTGCCATGTCTAATACCTCCTGTAAAATTATACGCGTCTGCGCTTAGGCGGTCTGCATCCGTTGTGGGGGATGGGAGTAACGTCCTTGATGAGCGTGATCTGAAGACCGCAGGTCTCGAGTGCTCTGATTGCGGACTCACGTCCCGAACCGGGGCCCTTAACGTAAACCTCTACGGACTTAAGGCCGTGCTCAACAGCAGCCTTAGCAGCAGTCTCGGAAGCGGACTGAGCAGCGAAGGGAGTGCTCTTTCTGGAGCCCTTGAAACCAAGTTCGCCTGCGGAAGCCCACGAAATTGCGTTTCCGTATACGTCAGTGATCGTTACGATAGTGTTATTGAAAGTGGACTGAATGTGTACTGCGCCCTTTTCAATATTCTTTTTTTCGCGGCGCTTTTTAACGACTTTTTTTGTTGCCTTTGCCATTTTTATGCCACTCCTTTATTACTTCTTCTTGTTTGCGATGGTCTTTGCGGGACCTTTTCTTGTTCTCGCATTGGTCTTAGTTCTCTGACCTCTTACGGGAAGACCTTTTCTGTGTCTGATACCGCGGTAGCAGTTGATTTCTACCATTCTCTTGATGTTGAGGGATACGTCTCTGCGGAGGTCACCTTCAACGGTGTAAGAGTTTTCGATCTCATCACGGAGCTTTGCTACTTCTTCCTCGGTAAGATCCTTTGCTCTGGTATCGGGATTGATACCGGTCTTTGCAAGGATATCGTTAGCGCTCTTGCGGCCGATACCGTAAATGTAGGTAAGGGCGATCTCAACGCGCTTGTTATTAGGAATATCAACACCTGCTATACGTGCCATTCTGTTATACCTCTCTGTTTAGATTGAGTTGGTCAAAGTCGATATCTCGAATTAACCCTGCTTCTGCTTGTGCTTGGGGTTCTCGCAGATAACCATGACTTTACCTTTTCTCTTAATGATCTTGCATTTCTCGCAGATCTTCTTAACGGACGGTTTAACCTTCATTTCTGTAAACCAACCTTTCTTTAGAGTATTTTTGTAAAATCTTGTTTATTTGGAGCGCCATGTGATACGTCCCTTGTTAAGGTCGTATACCGAAACCTCTACGGTTACGTGGTCGCCCTGCAAAATTCTGATATAATTCATTCTCAGCTTTCCGGAAAGATGGGCGGTTACTATGTGCCCATTGGGAAGCTGTACCTTGAAGACGGCGTTGGGAAGTACCTCAACTACCGTGCCTTCAAATTCAATAACGTCATCCTTCGGCATATTTACCTCTTTAACTGATTCAAAATTTGTTATAAGCTTTATTAAAAATCGGATTCGATCATAGTCATTACGATAACGCCCTCGCTCGTAAGCGCGACTGTGTTTTCGTAATGGGCTGAGAGCTTGCCGTCGGCGGTCTTGACCGTCCAACCGTCGCCCATTTCCCTGACCGCCTCGCTGCCTACGTTGACCATAGGCTCGATAGCGAGCGTCATACCTGCGCAGAGTCTGGTTCCTCTTCCCTCTGTTCCGTAATTGGGAACGTCGGGAGATTCGTGAAGCTCGTGTCCTACACCGTGACCGATGTAGCGCTTAACGGTAGAAAAGCCGTTGGCTACTACCAGAGAATCGATCGCGTGACCGACGTCTCCAAGTCTGTTGCCCACCTGAAGCTTCTCGATACCCGCAAAAAAGCTGTCTCTCGTTACCTTGATAAGCTTCTCTGCCTCTTCGCTGACTCTGCCTACGGCAAATGTTCTTGCCGCGTCACCGTGATAGCCCTTGTAAAATGCTCCGACGTCTACCTTCACAACGTCGCCCTCGCGAAGGATCTTCTTCTTGGAGGGGATTCCGTGAATGACCTCGTCGTTTATGCTTATACAAGCGCTTCCGGGGAATCCGCCGTATCCGAGGAAGGAAGGCTTAGCACCGCACTTTTCGATATAATTTCTTATGATCGAGTCAAGCTCATAGGTGCTAATGCCTTCGCGGATGTTCTCACGAGCCACGAGAAGTGCCTCGCCCGTAATTCTTCCTGCTTCTCTCATTTCTCTGATCTGAAGCGGATTCTTTAACTGTATCATCCGGTCTTTCCTCTTAAAGTTTATGCGTTGACCTTATCAAGCGCAGCGAATACGAGGGCGGTCGTATCAGCGACCTCCTCCTGTCCCTCTACGCATACGAGATTGCCGCGTCCGGAATAGAAGCCCTTAAGCGGTTCGGTCTGTGCATGGAAAGTTTTGAGTCTGTTTGCAACGGTTTCGGGACAGTCATCGTCTCTGATGTAGAGCTCCTTACCGCACTTGTCGCATATACCGTCAACCTGAGGCTTGATATATTCGATGTGGTAGGAAGCGCCGCAAGAGCAAACTCTGCGTCCGCTCATTCTTGCGATGATCTTCTCGTCGGGAACCTCGATGGAGAGGACCACGTCAATCTTAACGCCCATTGCCTCGAGAGCTTCAGCCTGAGGAATGGTTCTGGGGAAACCGTCGAGTATGAAGCCATTCTTGCAGGCTTCTGTCGAAAGATAATCCTTGATGATTCCGACGACAACCTCGTCCGGAACAAGCTTTCCTGCATCCATATAACCCTTAGCGCTCATACCGAGCTCGGTTCCTGCCTTGATAGCCGCGCGGAGCATATCTCCGGTGGAAACTGCAGGAATGTTATACTTTTCGGAAATCTTTGCGGACTGTGTGCCTTTTCCCGCGCCGGGAGCAC
The DNA here is from genome assembly GCA_045122255.1 of Eubacteriales bacterium. Lineage (GTDB taxonomy): Bacteria > Bacillota > Clostridia > Oscillospirales > CAG-272 > SVTX01. The sequence goes on from JBGVHJ010000059.1 coordinate 21,369, forward strand.
CCAATAAAATCAAATTCATAATTCAATCTCCAATTATTATGGTGTGGAATTAATCAAGGAAGCCCTTGTAGTTACGCATTGTAAGCTGTGCCTCAAGCTCACGTACGGTCTCAAGAATAACACCGACAACGATGAGGATGGAGGTACCTGCGAAAGCAACGGTAATGAAGGACGAGGAAGCTGCGATACCGCCGTTTGCGAGGCCGGTAAAGTCAGCGATTGCACTGAGAACGGGATTCGAGCCCTCGGTGATAACGTTAAGATCTACAAAGGTGTAGAAGATAGACACGATGAGCTTCGGGATCTCGGAAACGATGCAAAGGAAGATAGCACCGATGAACGTGATTCTGTTAAGGATCTTCTTGATGTAGTCGCTGGTGGGCTTACCGGGTCTGATACCGGGAACAGCACCGCCGTTATTTCTGATATTATTAGCAACCTCAACAGGGTTGAAGGAGATCATAATATAGAAGTAAGCGAAAGCGAAGAGCAAGATGATCGATACAAGCACGTAAAGGGGCTTGGTGTAGCTGAAGTAATCATCAGCGAGCATAACGATCCAATCCGTATTCTGGAATACCATCTTAAGAGTAGCGGGAATGGATACGATAGAGTTTGCAAAGATAACGGGCATAACGCCTGCCATGTTGAGCTTGAGAGGAAGATTGGAGGACTGACCGCCGTACATCTTTCTACCAACAACTCTCTTTGCATACTGAACGGGAATTCTTCTTTCGGAATCGGTGAACCAAACAACGAGCCAAACGACTGCTGCAAGGAACGCGGTTACGATGAGAACCCAAACAAGCTGAATAACAAGGTTAATGATGCTTGTCTGAAGGAGATTCTGGTCGACCTTTTCCTGGTTGAGGATAGTGATAACTGCTCCTACAACACCACCGATGGGGTCGCCGAACATCTGCCAGTTACCGATAAGAACGGTCTTGAAGTTAACGAATACCTCGGGAAGTCTTGCAATGATGTTTGCGAAGAGGATGATGGAGATACCGTTACCGATACCGAACTCATCAATTCTCTCTGCCAACCACATAACGATAGCCGCACCTGCACAGAAGCAAGCGGTCATTACTGCGATTGCAAAGATCTCGTTGGTGCCGTTGAGGTTAACCATTCCGGTGGATCCTCTTACAAGGGTAAGAGAATAACCGAGAGCGGTAATTACTGCAAGAACCATGGTAACGATTCTTGTGATCATGGAGATCTTCTTCTTACCTGCCTCGCCGTCCTTAGCCATACGCTCAAGAGCGGGGATAGCAATGGTAAGAAGCTGAATAATAATGGACGATGTGATATAGGGAGATACCGAGAGAGCGAAGAGGTTTGCCTGAGAGAAGGCGTCACCCATCATAAGCTGCATAGCACCGAAGCTTTCGCCGAAAAACATAGAAACTGCGGAGCTCTGTACCCACGGTACAGGAATGCAACAACCTACACGGTAAAGGATAACGATAAGCAATGTGAAGAGGAGTTTAGTCTTAAGCTCCTGGGTCTTCCAAGCATTTTTTAACGTCTGAAACATCCTTTATACCTCCTCTGCCTGTCCACCTGCTGCTGCGATCTTTTCCTTAGCGGTTGCAGAGAAAACTGCAGCCTTAACAGTCAAGTTCTTTGTGAGCTCGCCGTTACCAAGGACCTTAAGGCCATCAAGGCTCTTGCGAACAATCTTCTTAGCGAGGAGTGCCTCGAGATCAACTACTGCACCGTTCTCAAATACGTTGAGGTCGGATACGTTAACTATTGCATAGTTAGTAGCGAATCTGTTCTTAAAGCCTCTCTTAGGAAGCTTTCTGTAAAGAGGAAGCTGACCTCCCTCGAATCCGGGTCTTACACCGCCGCCGGAACGAGCGTTCTGGCCCTTGTGACCCTTACCTGCAGTCTTACCGTTACCGGAGCCTGCGCCTCTACCCTTTCTCCAAGCAGCCTTAGCGGAGCCTGCAGCGGGCTTAAGTTCATTAAGTTTCATTCTCTGATACCTCCTATTAGTCTTCTACGGTCTCAACCGTTACGAGGTGAGCGAGAACCTTGATCTTACCTGCAAGAACTGCGTCATCATTGTGAACGATGAAGTCACCGATCTTGTTAAGACCGAGGGACTTTGCGGTCGCTCTCTGATTGGGCTTGGAAGCGATAAGACTCTTTGTAAGTGTAACCTTTTTCATTTGTCTTTACCTCCTTATTAACCCTTGACCTGCTCTACGCTGATCTCACGGATCTTCGCAACCTCTTCAGCAGTGCGGAGTTCCTTAAGTCCTTCCATAGTTGCCTTAACAACGTTGGTAGGATTGTTGGAACGGAGGCACTTTGCTCTGATGTTGGAGATACCTGCAGCCTCGAGGACTGCTCTTACCTTACCACCTGCGATAATACCGGTACCGAGTGCAGCGGGCTTAAGAAGCACCTTACCTGCACCGAATACACCTACTACCTCGTGGGGGATCGTAGTTCCCTTAAGGGAAACGGTGATCATATTCTTCTTTGCGTCTTCAATTCCCTTGCGGATTGCTTCGGGAACTTCAGCAGCCTTTCCAAGACCTACGCCAACGTGACCGTTGCCGTCACCGACAACCATGAGCGCTGCGAAACGTGCGATACGTCCGCCCTTAACGGTCTTGGAAACACGGTTCAGCGAGACGAGCTTTTCAGTAAGCTCAACCTCTGCCGGATTAAACTTGTTTGCCATTTCTGGTTTCCTCCTGAATTGTTCAAATAAATGTTGTTTGAACAGTGTATAAACCGGTTACTAACCCAAATGGATTAGAACTTCAGGCCGCCCTCGCGAGCGCCGTCAGCCAATTCCGATACACGTCCGTGATAAAGATAGCCGCCTCTGTCGAATACGACTTCTGTAATACCCATAGCAACTGCCTTTTCCGCAATCATCTTACCAACCTCGCGAGCTGCAGCCTTGTTGCCGCCATTGCCCTCGAAGCCTGCGCCGTAAGTAGAAGCGGAAACAAGGGTCTTTCCTGCAACGTCATCAATGATCTGTGCAGAAATGTTTGCGTTGGAACGATATACTGCAAGACGGGGACGTGCTGCAGTACCCGAAATCTTTGCTCTGACTCTCTTATGTCTCTTAAGACGAGCCTTGTTGCTGTCCTTTCTTGATACCATGTTACTCCACTCCTTTCAATTATTTACCGGTCTTTCCGGCCTTACGACGAACGTACTCGTCGATGTAACGGATTCCCTTGCCGTGATAGGGCTCGGGAGGACGCTTGCCTCTGATGACTGCTGCCATCTG
>JBGVHJ010000060.1:0-5325 GCA_045122255.1 Eubacteriales bacterium
GTGTAAAGGGAGCTGTCAGCGAAGCTGACTGAGGGATTGTTTTGCTGTGAAATGTTACTTTTACAATCCCTCCGTCTCGCTACGCGATCCACCTCCCTTTACACAAGGGAGGCTTTCGTTAGCAATCGTCTCACCGATAAATTGCAATTTAACGTTTCAGTTTGCTCAAAACATATTTATAAGGCAGAGCCACGATGACACCGACGAGCATAAGGTCAAGCCAGATGAGAATCAGGTTGTCCCATCCAATGCTGCCGACCGCATTCGCAAAGGCAAGGTTCGCCGCAGCCGCCCCCATATAGCTGACAAAATCCAAAAATCCCGTTGCCGCCGACACCATTCCCGTATCCCTGAGGCTTGGGCAATATCTGCTCCAAAGCATACTTGCCGCTCCGTTTGAGGACATAATTGCAAGAACGATAAAGATCAAATTGAATAACGGATAATCAACAAAATACGTCAGCGCGAAAAACACGACGGCAGACGAAAACATTATAAGCACGGTGAGGTCGATATTGTGCCCTAATCTTTCAAAAATGAATACCGCAATAAAGGCGGTAAACGATATCACAAAGGTTGCCACGGTAAATATTTTCGCAGAATCATCAGAAGAAAATCCCAAATACTGATTTATATACGTCGGCAACCAGAACACTACCGACGTGCGCACCACACCGGTAAGTATCGAAATAAAGGTAAATTTAACTATGTCTCGCTTCAAAAGCACCTTAATATTGGAAGCACCTTTTTTCTGAGGCTTGTACTGACCGTAGACCACCAATTTTCTGCGTTCAAACAAAGTAAAGAACGCAAATACCACCAAGGACATCACGACCAGCATCGCGCTACTGATCGAAAACACTCTCTGCCAGGAAAGAAATGCCGCGAGAAGTCCTGCCAAGGGTGAGCCAAAAAAAGAAGCAAAGGTATATCCGAGGCTGCATCTTGTGGCATATAGAGGTTCAACGTTTTCACTGACCACCTTGGTCATAGGCCCGTAGATCATCGAAAGAAAAAATCCGGTTGCTCCGTATGAGATCACCGCAAGAGTCGGTGTCGCCGCCACAAAAGAAAAAATCAGATTCGCAACACCTGCACCGAAAAGCCCGGCGCTTATCATCCATTTCGCGTGTATCTTGTCACCAATTGCTCCGTTTATAAGCTGACCTATGGCATAGCACACAAAATATATGCTGGAGAAGGTTCCTATAAGGCTCTCACTGTATCCCTCCTCGATCATCGCAGGGGTTACGGCACTCAAAATATTTCTGGCAATATATACCGACAGATAGGATATTGAGCAAAGCGATCCAAGCATTATAGCTTTTTTTGCTTTTTGACCGATCTTCATTTTAATCCCTCACGCTATGCATACTCAATATCTCGCTTACCCTTGAATATATCCCGCTTCCGTTTGAATCAACGGTGCTTCTTATCTCGGAAACGATAGCATCAACGATAGCAAGCTGAGAGCTGCGCACCTGATTGGCATGCTCGCTGATCGCGTTTCCGGCAGGGCAGGCGGCAAGAGTTACGTCGGCAAGCGCCGCCAAGGGCGAATCGGTATGCGCCGTGATAGCCACGATAGGAACACCGTTTTCCTTTGCAAGCTTTACCGCATCTATAACGTCTCGCGTTTGTCCAGATGAAGAAATAGCGACGACCACGCTATCGGGATCAAGCTGAGATGCAGAGACCGCGCAGGTCAGCACGTCGCTGACAAAATTGGCATGGAGTCCCAGCTGAATCAGCTGATAATACATATCGGTAGCAACCACTGCCGAGCGGAAAATTCCGTAAATCTCCACCTTTTTAGCTTCAAGAATTACGTTGCATGCACGCTTCAAGGACTCGCTTCCGTTAAGCTCCACCGTATTTCTGAGCCCCTTGCAGATACCGTCCGCCGTCTTGCGAAGCACGGTCTTCATCGAATCGTTGCTCTCCACAAGGCTGAAGGGTCTCTCCCTTTCGGCATATATTGCCGTCGCCACCGCAAGTTTCAGCTCGGGAAAGCCTCCTCCCGAGTGCTTTTTGGCAAAATTTATGATGCTTCCCTGCGAGACTCCTGCCGAAAGAGACAGCTCTCCCAGCGTGTATTTTGTAAATCTTTCGGGGTCGGACAGAATGATTCTCGCTATCTTCCCTTCAGCTGAACTCATAAATTCTAACGTTGAGCTCAATTTATGTAACAATTTATTATCCATAAAGCCTCCAAAAATGAGTTTTTCTCATTACTTCTGATTGTCGGCTGATTATATCACAGAGGTGTGACTATGTCAACCTTTTTTTCATATTTTTTTATGAAAACAATTCTTTTTGTAATATGACATTTTAAAAAGGCGATATTTTTATAGATAAAAACAGACCCTTCGCGCAAAACGAAAGGTCTGTTTTTTATTAATCAACTATCTTGGAAATAAGATGTCTTCCAACGGCAACCATCATATCCGCCGCAGGACGGCAAAGCTCCTTGGGTAATGGATTTACAAAGTTGCCTGCCTCAAAGGTCAGGTCTCCCTCATATCCGATCTCCTTGAGAGCCGCGCATACTTTATCCCAATTGATCTTTGAGAAGTAAGGCAGAGTGTGAAGATCGCTCTTTCCGTCAACGTCGTGAACGTGAAGCGCCTTGAGTCTGTCCTTGCCGAGAGCACGGATCAGCTCGCAGGGGTCAACTCCGACTATGGGCGCGTGACCGATATCGAGACAAGCCACGAACCACTCGCTGTTAAGTGTATCTATGTAGCGAACGAACTCCTCGGGGCGGGAGCAGGTTGAATGGTCGATCTTGAGTCCGCCCGGCTGCTGCCACATATTCTCAACGCAAACTCTCACACCGTATTCCTCGCAATAGGGCTTCAGCGCGTTGTAAAACTGCATATTCCACTCGAAAAGCTGCTCGGGAACACCCTCCTCGCAATACTCAAGATGCTGAACGGGATGAACCACTATATTGGGGATCCCGAGATATGACGCGTTTCTGATAGCACGGCGAATATCGTGGAATCTGCGAACAGTTCTCTCCATATCACGATAGCTTGAGCCCTCGGGTGCGTGCGCCTGATTGAAGACAAGTCCGCGCGACTCTGCAAGAGCTCGCCACGCAAGGAATTTCTGCTTTCCAAGCTCACCGTCGGTATGCTCGCCGTAATACTCCTCGCTTACGTGAAATGAAAAGTCGATAGCGTCAAAGCCCGCGTCCGCCATGAGGTTTATTGCCTCCTCGGTGGGCATTTTTCTTACAAACTGAGAATGTGATGATGATAAAAGCATTTTAACACCTCCGCCAAAATTTTATTCTACTTCCGTCCAATCAAACTGCGCTACGGGCGGGAAATTACGGTCTGAAACCAGACGCGCGTAGACCTCCGTGCAATCCTCGGGCTTAAATGTCGCGTCGATCATATTCGCAGGGGAAATTCTCTTTGCCGCGATAAGCTTAAGAATAGATTGCATATCATCCCTCTCGGTGAACCAGCCCTCGTGGGATTCCTGACGGGGACGGGCATCGGTGTGCGCGCCGATAATGGTAATTCCCGGACCGTGGACCTTGCGATAATAGTCGATGTGGAACTCCTTATTTCGGGTGCAACCGAGCAGAGCCATTCTGCCGAATTTCGCCATACAGTCAAGGCTCTGATCCATACCGATTCCAAGTCCTGTGACCTCAATAACCGTGTTGACTCCATTTCCGGTAACGCTCTTGACGTTCTTAACGAAATCGGGATCGGTGGGGTCGAATGCATAGTCCGCACCAAGAGACAGTGCCTTTTCTCTTCTCTCTTTAACGGGATCGACGGCAATGACCGGTACCGCGCCCGCAATTCTCGCCAGCTGTACCGCCCAAAGACCGAGCACGCCCATACCCATTATCATCATGGATTCTCCGACAGAGAGCTTAGTCTTTCTGATCGCCGCCAGGGGGAAGGTTCCGATATGACAAAGTGCGGCATCCTCAAAGCTGATGCGATCGTCAAGCTTGTGTACGTTTTTGCGAGGGACTACGTTGACAGTCGCGTGACAGCTCCAGCTTATAGCCACTCTGTCGCCAACCTTTATGTCGGTGACCGCGCTGCCGACATCGACCACTACTCCCGAGGAGCTATATCCCGAGGTTCTGGGGAAGGATATGGGAGTTCCCTCCGCCACGGCAATGCTGATATTTCCGTTACCCGAAACCAGCGCTCTCTCGGTTCCGCAGCTGATAGAGCTGATGACCGTCTTGACCGCCACGCTGTCGGGAGCGAGAGCAGGAATATTTCTATCCAAAAATTCTGCCGTGTTGGGCTTTGTGAAAACTATCTGCTTCATCATATTAATAAACCTCCATTGTCATTTTGTTTTTATGATTTTTACTGTAAAATACTTTCGGGAACGTCGATCTCGCCGCCGTCATATTCGAAGGTCTGCTCAAGTCTTATCTTGTTTTTGTTAGCATTCTGGGTGAAATTGAGCTCAACCATTCTTTTACCCTCAAAGCGCACGGTGACATCGGTATAAAAGAGTCCGTCAAACATAACGGGTATCTCATCCGCATAATATACGCCCTTTTCGGCATCAAAGGTATAGTCCTCGAAATAGAGGAATTCGTCAAGACCGTAGGTATCGTCAAAGCCGAACAGCACGCTTATATTAGCATCCCAGACCTCGCTCTTTACCTTGCTCTTCTGCCAGCTTTTGGGCTCGCCCTTATCGTTATAAACGTTTCTGTACTGGTGGTACTGTCTGTCTGCGTACTGGATATAAAGCTCGTAGTCAACCAAGCCGTCAGCACTGTATTCGATTCTGTAAAGAGTATTTTTGTCAAACTTTACGCTGAAGCTGAAAAGCACCTCGCCCTTATCGTTATACGCGGTCTGAGTAAAGCCCGAAAGTGAGTCAGGAAGCTCCACCGCAAGATTGAAATCTCTTTCGCTTACCTCGCCCGGTCTGGTCGCGCAGGACGTCATCGCCATAACCAGCATTACGGCAACAAGCATTAGTGCGGCAAATTTAATTATTCTATTCATTTTTTCCTCCGAAAATTTTATTATTATCTTATTTATTATATCACTAAAGTCGTGCTTAGTCAATGGAAAAAGCATATTTTTTGAAAATTGGTGATAAAAAGCATTAACAAATATGATCTTTTGTAAATTTTGATTTATCGGTGAGATGGGCGATACCCTTAAACCTTAGGGGCGATCATCGGTCGCCCGTTTCATCGATTTAAATCGTTCATTCACGGACCGTCGAGGACGCCGGTCCCTACAAATAAATCGATTACAAATCGTTCTACTGTAAGGTAATCCACATTCAACGCATTGTAGGGACCGACGTCCTCGG
>JBGVHJ010000061.1:0-4843 GCA_045122255.1 Eubacteriales bacterium
TGATGATCTCGCCCGAAGGGCCTACGGGTGCCAATTGCTTGATTCCGCCGCCGAATCGCGAGCCGATTCCGGCAGCCATTATAATAAGAGTGGTTTCCATTTCTTTGCCTTTCTTAGAAAGATTATTTATCACTATTATTATACTACAACAAAATGCTTTAGTCAATACGATTTCCTAAATAGAGCAGATTGTTTAGTGTTTTTTGAAGGAAAGCCTTATGAAATGACGAAAAATCATATAAATTACAAATTACGCCATGTTCTCGGAAAGCTTTTTGCCGCCCAGCAGGTGGAAGTGGATGTGCTTCACCGACTGGCAACCGTCCTCTCCGATATTTGTGAGGACTCTGTAGCCGTTTGTAAGACCGCAAGCGGCGGCAACCTTGGGCACTGCCTCAAATACCGCCTTGACACAGCAGGAGTTCTCCTCATTGATCGCGTCTGCGGATTCGATATGGCACTTGGGAACGATGAGCACGTGAACGGGTGCCTGGGGAGCGATGTCCTTGAAGGCATAAACCTTCTCGTCCTCGTATACCTTTGCGGAGGGAATCTCTCCCGCGATTATTTTACAGAATAAGCAAGACATTTTTATTCTCCTTTTTTGATAAAATTCTTTACAAACCCGCGCGCATATGATATAATTGAAACGAGCGGTTTTCTATATTATAATCTTATCACAAAAACCGCGGAATGTCAATGAATTTAGAAATACTTAGTGAAAGAAAAAAGTCTTCGTGCGACCTTTGGTCGTATTTGCGGCGCACCGACAAAAAAATACTGATGTACGGCATGGGCAACGGAGCGGATAAGATACTTTCGATCTGCGAAAGGTACGGGATCGAGGTCTGCGACTTTTTTGCCAGCGACGGCTTTGTGAGAGGTCATCAATTTCACGGCAAAAGGGTGCTTTCCTATAGCGAGGCGTGCGAAAAATACGGACGGGAGAATATGATAGTTTTGCTTTCGTTTGCTTCCAGCCTGCCCGACGTGCTTGCAAATATCTACAGGATAGCCGACGAATGTGAGCTTTACGCGCCCGAAGTGCCGGTTTGCGGAGAAAATCTGTTCAATTATGAATTTTTCAAGGCGAATGAGCAAAAAATCCGTCAAACCGAGCTCCTGCTCGCTGATGTGAAATCTGCCGAGGTGTTCAGCGACGTTATCAATTATAAACTCAGCGGAAGCGTGTCCTTCCTTCGTGATGGGCATTCGGATTTTGCCGAGGTCTATAAGGATATTCTGCATGCAGAGCGCTTTGAAAAAATAGCCGATCTCGGAGCATATAACGGCGATACTCTTCGTGAGATAGCCCCATTTGCTCCAAATCTCAAGGAGGCGATCGCCTTCGAGCCCGACAGAAGAAATCACAAAAAGCTTTCAGAGTATGCCGAGGGCGAGGAGAGATTTAAGATAACCCCCGTCAAGGCGGCGGCTTGGTCGCATAAGGACACTCTGCTTTTCGACGGTAGCGGAAACCGAAATTCGACGCTTATTTCAAAGGGAATAGAGGTCATGCGTCCGCCCAAAACGGTGGAGGTTGATGCCGAATCCTTGGACGGAATTCTTGACGGCGAGAGAGTGGATTATATTAAATTTGACGTCGAGGGCGCGGAAAAAGAGGCGATAGAGGGAGCTCTTGCGACCATAGAAAAATACCGTCCTGCACTGATGATATCCCTTTATCACAGAAGCGAGGATATATTCGAGTTGCCTCTCATGATACACGAAAGATTCCCCGACTATAAGTTCTATATTCGCAGAAGAGAATATATTCCCGCATGGGACACGGTGCTTATAGCGGTTAACGAAAATTAAAGAAAGGATAAGAGAAAATGAAGGGAAAAGAGAAGATCAAGAAGATTTCGGTAATTACGGGCGCGTCGTCGGGAATGGGACGCGATTTCGTAAAGATGATAGATATGATAGAGGAATGTGACGAGATATGGGTAATTGCCAGAAGACGCGAAAAGCTTGAGGAGCTGAAGAGCGAAAACGGCAAGGTCATCAGACCCATAGAGCTCGACCTTTCCAAGAACGAAAGCATTGCGGAATACGGAAGAATGCTGGAGAATGAAAAGCCGCAGGTAACGGCTCTTGTGAACGCGGCAGGCTTTGGAAAGTTCGGCAAATTTGAGGACATTCCCCTTGAAGAGCAGCTGAATATGATAGACCTGAACTGCAAGGCGCTTATGGCGGTGACATATCTCACCCTGCCCTATATGCCCGAGGGAAGCCATGTGTATCAGATCGGATCACAGTCCTCCTTCCAGCCGGTGCCCTATATCGCGACTTACGGCGCAACGAAGGCGTTTGTGCTTTCTCTTACCCGTGCGCTCAACAAGGAGTATGAGAAGAGAAAGATCAGAATGATCGCGGTTTGCCCCGGTTGGGTAAAGACCGACTTCTTCGACAGAGCGGTTACCGACGACACCATAGTGCATTATAATAAGTTCTATACGTCAAAGCAGGTCGTCAGCCAAGCGGTAAAGGATATGTACCGCGGCAAGGACGTATCGGTCTGCGGCTCCTTCGTTAAGGGACAGGTCCTGCTTGCCAAGATATTGCCGCATAAAATGGTTATGAAGATATGGTGTAAGCAGCAGAAGAAGTGATCATTTATAGTTGAAAGGGCGTCTTGATGACGCTCTTTTGATTTTCCGGGGATTGATAAATTGGTGTTTATCGAGGACGCGGGGGGCGCGGTTTCCACCTTTTTCGAGAAAAAGGTGGAGTCAAAAAGCTTACACAAAAATTAATAGATAGAGAAGCCATATGGTCAAATAAAACCGTGGAGATTTTAGTCAAAATATATCTTCTATCGTGTTTCGGGTGTATTGCAAACTCTTTATTATAAAGGATTTAATATATACTTGCAACACGATAGCGTTGATACTTAGATTAAAATCCTCACTGTGTAAAATGACAATATGGCTACATCACCAAATTATTTCAGGTGAAGTTCTTTGCCAAGCAGATGTTTGCCGTGAGGCAAACTCGCGCAAATCTCGCTTGCGAGTTTGCAGTTTTCATTTCAAGAAAGCGGAAACCGCGTCCTCCGCATCCCCGACAAATCAAAATTTGAAATTGATAAATATTTTAACTAAACCTTTGGTTGATTTTGGTAGAAAAATAAGTCATTGACAGTTTTTTGTGTCTGTGCTACAATAGAATCAAGAAAAAAGCGGAGGTGCGGAATGAACGTTGGTGAAAGAATAAACGAGCTTAGAAAGAAGAACAATATGACGCAGGAGAAGCTGGCGGAATTACTTTGCGTTTCACCTCAGGCGATTTCAAAGTGGGAGCGCGGAGTGGCTAATCCCGATCTCTATTTGATTCCGAATATTGCCTCAACCTTTGGCGTTTCGGCAGATATGCTTTTGGGCATCGATGCATCGGATAACGATAGCCGCATAGAGCGTATTGAGAGACAGCTTGAGGCCTTAACGGTTGAAAAAAGGGCACCCATTGAGCCAAAAACAAGGGAGAGCAGAAGGATCGCTTGCTTTGATTTCAGAACTATGTGCGAGGAGGAAAAGAGCGAGTGGCGTACCGAGGGCGCGGAGATAATCGATACCAAGAAAAGCATTGTTTTTAAGGCGAAGACTGTGGAGCGTGTAGTGAAAACAGGTTTCGATCCACAGCTTATGATCTCAAATATTGAGATCGATCTTACCGGCGTTCGAAACGTGATCGTCAGACTGAGGACGCTGGGCAACACGAGAAATCACACCCTGCAGGTATTTTACATTACAAAAGAAAATCCCGTATGGGACGAGCTTAAATCCTTCAGGCAGAGCTATCACAACGGAAATATGATGGACGTGGTTATTCCCTGTTTCGATAAGGGAAATTTTAACATAGGCAAAATCACCGTTCAAAATTCCTGGAAATTAGGTATGCGTTCAGCAAAGGACCCCGTGGGGGTTATGATGGAGTTAAGTGATACTCTGTTTCGCGGTACGCTCATAGGACTTCGTATCGACCCCATGGCTGAAAGTGGGGGATACTGCGAAATAGAAAGCGTTATGCTTGTCAAAAGCTCGGGCGAGGTGCCCCTGCTCCTTGATTTCACGAAAAAAAGCGACAGGGAGAGCGATAAATGCAGGCTTTATAATGCCGAGAGACGTGAATCGGATTCCTGCTATGCCTTTGACATTCGTCCCGTGGATATAAAAGGCTTGGTTTTTGATCCTCAGCTTGTAAGAGAAGGACTTGCACTTGATATATCGAGAGCTAAGCAGGTGCACGTACGCGTAAGAGGTGAGCTTGCAAATAAGCATAAACGGGGATGGCATAATAATAACACCTTCTTTAATGCTAACCTGCAGGTCTTTTTTACTACCGAAGCAAGTCCTGAATGGACGGCACAAAAATGCGCGACCGCTTCATACGTTGCGGGAGAGGGATGGTTTGATCTCTATTTGGATATGTCTAAAAATATCCATTGGAACGGTGTTCTGACCGGTATAAGAATAGACCCCGAAAATGAGGACGGAATTTTTGAGGTCGAGCTTGTTGAGATCGTCGAAGCAGCCGAAAAGAGCGGCGCTCAGCCTGCTTCCGGAAGTCTCAGAGAGCTTGAAGCAAAGGTGGCGGAGCTTGAATACAGACTTGAAGAGCTGCATTGCTTGTATGAGGAGCTGTACAGCCAGTATGAGGAGCTTGAAGAACGGCTGGATGAAAAAGAATAAAAATTGCAGTTTATCGGTGAGACGATTGCTAACGAAAGCCTCCCTTGTGTAAAGGGAGGTGGATCGCGTAGCGAGACGGAGGGATTGTAAAAGTAACATTTCACAGCAAAACAATCCCTCAGTCAGCTTCGCTGACAGCTCCCTTTACA
>JBGVHJ010000062.1:0-19480 GCA_045122255.1 Eubacteriales bacterium
TGTAAAGGGAGCTGTCAGCGAAGCTGACTGAGGGATTGTTTTGCTGTGAAATATTACTTTTACAATCCCTCCGTCTCGCTACGCGATCCACCTCCCTTTACACAAGGGAGGCTTTCGTTAGCAATCGTCTCACCGATAAACACCAATTTCTCATACACAACAAAATACCAACTCAAAAAAATTAGCTCCCCCGAGATTCGGGAGAGCTAAAACTTTATTTTAATGCTTCTTTATTTAATATTTCTTCGGATTGCTCTTTGGGATTTTCTCCATCCTGCGCGCTTATCTCTTCTTCGTTTTTTCTTCCGGCACTTCCCCATCCTGCGCGCCATCGTCATTTTCCGCTTTCTCTGCGGCTCTCTTCTGCTCCTTTTTATCGGTCGCCTCCTTGAAGAGAACGTAGATCGTTGACAGTACAGGAATACTCAAAAGCATACCCACGGGGCCTGCAAGTCTGCCGCCGACCGTGAACGCGACCAATATCCAGATTCCCGGCAGGTTGACTCTCTTACCCATAACTCTTGGGTAGATAAGGTTACCCTCAAGCTGCTGAAGGACGATAATGAATACGAGGAACCACAAAGCCTTCATCGGGTCTACAGTCAGGATCATAAATGCGCCGAGTCCCGCGCCGACGAAAATACCGATCATGGGTATCCACGTCAGAACACCGATCATAATGCTTATCATAGGCGCGTACGGGAAGCGGAAGATCAGCATTCCGATCAGAATAAGCGACGTAAGTATAGCCGATTCTATCAGCTGTCCTGCAATATAGTTTCTGAAATTGGCATTTGCAACCGAAAGAGCGTGGGCGACCATATCGGATCTTTTGGGGATCCAGACCTTCAAAAGTCGCTTGACCATAGTCTTCAGCTTCTCTTTTACAAGCAGGATATTGATGGCGAATACAACGGACAGCACCAGATTGAAGGTTTCTCCCACCATTGTGGTCACGGTTCCGAATACCGTGTTGACGATATTTCCGCTTTGATCCTTCAGCCAATTCTGGAACGTATTAAGCAGGTTGTTCCAGTCGATCTTCAGAAGGAGCTCGCCGAAAGGAAGCTCCAAAAGCTCCTCCTCGGTCATACTGCTTATCTTCTGCACGAACACGGTGGCACTTTGCACCAGTATCTTTACGGCTTCGACAAGCTCGGGGATTATGATCCAAACAGCGGCAACTATAATGCCGATAATACAGATCATTGAAAGCACAAACGCGATGGGACGGCGCGCACGGCACCAAAACTTACTCTTGCTTTTTCTCCACAGGTGCGTTTCAAAAAAGCGCATCGGCACGTTTATAAACACGGCGATAGCACAGCCTACAAGAAGCGGCATAATGAGGTTGATGCACCACGAGACCGCAGAGGTAACTATATCAAGATTTCTTATACAGATTATCGCCATTATGATAATGATCGATACCGCAAGCAACACTTTGAGCTTACTCTTTTTAGGCTTTTCGCTCATTTCAATTCACTTCCTCATAATGAATTTATATATTGACATAATTATACCACCAAAAACCGCTGTTTTGCAATATATTTTTGCAAAATAATTTATAAAAACGCATTTTAAAAGGGTTTTGTCGAATTATTTACATTTTATTCATAAGAGATGGAGGTTAACAAAAATATTTTTCAAAAACCTATTGACAAAAATTCGCTTATATAGTATAATATTAAGGTCGTCGAATGACGATCTTAGCGGGTATGTGCGGAGTTAATTCCGCCATCCCCACTCATTCCATTCGCGGGTATGGCGGAATTGGCAGACGCGCTAGATTCAGGTTCTAGTGAGGTTACCTTCGTGCAGGTTCAAGTCCTGTTACCCGCACCAAGGCAAGCTTATGCTTGCCTTTTTCTTTTTGCAGGTATGTGCGGAGTTAATTCCGCCACACCCACTCATTCTTCGCGGGTATGGTGGAATTGCGAGCGTGCGAAGCACCTCGGTAAGTAATGCGAAGCATTACGGAAGCAGACTGCGCTAGATTCAGGTTCTAGTGAGGTTACCTTCGTGCAGGTTCAAGTCCTGTTACCCGCACCAAAAATAAGGAGATGGCTTGTGCCGTCTCCTTATTTTTCGTTTGGATAAAATTTCCGCAGAACCTTTCGAATGCAACGCATTCGATCGCTTGGCGCTTGTTTATTTTGATGAATATAAATTCGTAAGAGGCGCCAAGCAATGTTCGTAAGACTGTTACCCGCACCAAGGCAAGCCTAGGCTTGCCTTTTTTTTGTTTCTCAAAAACGGAGACGGCGATGCCGTCTCCGTTTTTTATATCATTCAGGTTACTCTGTAAATGGAATTTGATTTTCTTCGTTTTTCTGCAGGATCTTATTAAGAACCCATCTGTCGCCGTTTCTGACATACTGCCAATATTCAACAAAGGATGAGGCTGAGGTACTTCCCTCCAAGACCGATCGGGTATTGGTATCGATGGTATAATCGACCATTCGTCCTTTTATATAGAACCACACGAAATCGCGTGAATCGTCGGGATCGTCGTGCACGGCAACCGGCAGAGCCTTTACCAATCTGATATTTTCCAAAACGTTTCTTTGGTTCTTATATTTCATCCAGTTCAGCTTCGTCCTGAAGCTTTCGAGCAGATCTTCTGCCATATATTCCGATGCGGTGCTCATATCCATATTCGTCCACGCGCTCTGGATCGCGTAGAAGCTCTCATTAACGGTTGCGGATACGTTTTTATATTTCCACGCGCTGTCGCCTTGCTTCATTTGCTTCATCAGGCGCTTTGCCTTTCTCGCGCGTCTTGAAATACGGATATAGAAAATGATGGACGAGGAAAACAGTATGATAGGCATCAGAATAAAGCCTATGATCGTATCAATTATCGATCCGCGGCGACCTGTACCGGTATGATGCGAGCCGCCGGAAGAGCCACCCGAAGATCCTCCTCCGCCACCACCGCCGCCACCACCGCCTCCGGCACGGAAAACGATGGGGTCTTCACCGGGGGAAGGAATTAAATTATCTGCATAAATAACAATACTGAAGCAGGAGATCAGTATCAAAGTGACTAATACTAAACAGATTACCTTTTTCATCTTTACCTCTCATATTTTTTACCGATAAGCTCACTTCATCCTCAACCTTCTTGGGGAGTATACTCATTAAAGCAGTGGAAGCCTACGGGGAAACGCTCGTCGGAGCTTTCGGTGATAATGAGCCATATATGTTCGTTGCCGAATTCGATCCGACCCTTTATTCCGCTCTCAAAGAAGGTGAGCACGCCGTTTTCTTCGCTACCCGTGATATTGAGAAAGGATTCGGTGATCTCATCGAGCATATAGTACTCTCTGTCGGGGTCGGGATAGCTGTAAATAAACTCATATTTGATATTTACCGTCATCTGATCACCGCTTCCCTTTTCAAAGGTCAGATACGTGTTGCTGCGCTCCCAATCCTTGTCGGAAATGTCCTCAAGGTTAGCATAGTGGTGCCAGGTTTTATATGCAGCGAGCTCTGTAAGATCCTCTGTCTCTTCGACAAGAGGCGTATAGGTCAGCTCTGTGACGCTTCTCGTATACTCATTGGGCTGAACGCTTGTGGGATAGTGGCAATAATCGTCGTGATATATCTCCATAGACTCTTCAAAGGTGATCCTTTCGGTCTTACCGTCCCGCAAAAGATAGCGGTTGCTGTTTTCTGCGAGCTGAACCGAATAGATAAGATCAAGCTTTCCTTCAGCCGTGAACTCGTACAGGTAATATTCCAGATAATAATATTGCTCGTTGTCAACGTGGATAAAGCCTTCCTCGTCTATCCAGCAGGTCTCGTCTGCAAATGTATCCACAAGTACGGGAACACCGTTTTTCTCGGTAAATATCGCCTTGATGCGGTAAGCCTCGTCCATAAGCACAAGCTCGTCAGCGCCGTCGCCGTTGAGGTCGAGCTCGTCATAGCCTATGTTGTCGCAATACAGCGTGGGCAAAAGTCGGTTATAGTATTCAAAATCAAGATAACTTGGGAACACGAACAGGTCGTCATATTCTCCGTTGACCCATTTTGCGCTATCAAATTGCCCTACACGGGAAGCGATTTTCTTATAGGTCTCGCGGATTGCGGCATAGCTTGAAAAGTCTGCCAATGCATTTCCTGCCACAAGCTTATTCTGCAGGGGTAAATAAACCTTGGGTGCTAACAGCCTTGACGTATCGGAATACGCGGGGAGTTCGGTTCTCAGGTGCTCGTACGACAGATCCTCGAAGGTCTCTTTATCGATAGGGGTGCGGTTGCCGTCAATTATCTGAAAGCTTTCGGTCTTCTTTTCGGTTTTGTCGTAGGTCTGACCGAACACCGAATCGTACACTATTTTATCTCCCGACACGCGGATGGTGTAATAGGTGACCTCTTCGATATTGTCATTTGCCGTACGGTGCTTCATAAAGAAACGGTTTCTTGTGGCAAAATTCATGTAATTTCCCTTTTCGCAGCAAGCTTGAAGCAGGATCGGAGCATTATTCGAAAAGGAGAAAACTGCATAAACGGTATAATATTTTGACAAAATTATAAGCTCGGGGATGCCGTTGCCGTCCATATCCTTGAAGCCGTATCCCATAGTATTCACGTCGGTTATGCCGTCAACTATGCCGTAAAGCGCCTCCGAAATGGCTACCTTGCGCTCACTCATACCAACCGTTTTGGGCTGCGGCAGCTCCTCGCCTGTACTTTGCGCGGTAAGGAGAAACGTGTATTCGGAAATAACGTCCTTGTACATCGCCTCGGGGTCGTCGGTGGCACTCTGTGGAATAAAAGTGCATCCCACGGCTGACGTAAGGATAACGAGGCACACTAAAAGAGCTAAGAATTTTTTCATAACGGTGTCCTTTCTGCGGTAGTTAATATTCTTACAACATAATTATACCACTGTTTGTTTTTTTGTCAATACACATTTGGTTATTTTCCGCTTGTTACGATAAAACCGCCCGTGGCTCTGTCAACAATTATCTCCTCGACGTAGTGGATAAGACCCTCGCTGTCGCACCTTACAAGTTGAACTATATATTTTTCGTCAAGCGTATCAAAGGGTACCTTGTCAAACCTGGCATAATAATTGATGATCACGCTGAGAGATTTATCGGAAAGCTGACGATTCCAATATTCCCTGCCGATCTCGATGGCTTCAAGGGGAGAAATTTCGTCGCCGTAGATCTCTTCAAGAGGAAGGAGCTCTACTTTTGTTTTTTGGTTCTCCGCAAGATATTTCTGCATCTCGGCTTCGGTGACCTGTGTTTCTCCGATATAGTATTCTGCATCAGGCTCGCCGTCGTTGACGATTCGCCATACCGTCTCGGTCTCTGCGGTTCCCGAGAGAGTCAGACGAGTTATCCTGCGCTCACCGTATTCAAAGTCATTTCCCGTATGATTCCAGGAGAAGCTTCCGTCGGTTTGGAGATGGTAGATCTGTCGGAAATCAAAGCTATATAGATATACTGTCGATCTTATTCCGCAAAGCACTACGATCTCTGCGCCGCAGTCTATCAAAAGCTCTTCTATGCCGTCGCTATCCATATCGACGAAGGCATATTTCAGGTCTTTAATATCACCGAGCCGCTTCTCTCCCGAGGGAGTCCTTGCGACGTAATCGGCAAGCTGAATATGCGTTTCCGCAAGAGGAACCCACACGTCCGATAATTCTCCGCCCGCAAGCGCGCTCTCTATCGCATATCTTGCCTCAAGTCTTAAGGCATCAAGACTGAAATAGTCGCTGTCGCGGTAAAATGGAATCAGATTAAGCCCTACGGTATTTTTCCAATAATACAAATGATGGCTTTTTTCGCCAACGGGGCGATCAAAGGATCCGGCGGTATCGTATATCTCGATTTTGCCGTCCTTTTCGGTCATTACCGCAACGGCATCGATCCTTTCACCGTCGATGATCACAAGCTCATCCACACCGTCGCCGTTAAGGTCCTTTATGGCATAGGCGAAGGCATTCTCGGCTTGAGACGAGCCGCCAAGGGCGGGAGGATACCAAGCTCTCACGAGAGAGTCAAGCTTTTCGTACATCTCGCGGTTATATTCGGTGGATAGGTCGAATCTGTACTCAAAATTCTCGCGTTCGGCGATGCCGAGCTTATAATTATTATACATCGATGTCATAAAGCGCATGGCATCTATGATATCACTGTAGGTTGAGAACGTAAAGGTCTCACCGAAAAGGGTTCTGAATTGCAAGCCCGAATCCTCTTCGGTCACCTGTCTGTCGGTCTTGTGACCGTAATATTCACCGTGACCTATGCAAAGGCTATTATACTCGTCGAGGGTGATATACGTCTTTTCACCGTTTTCGGTCTTATAATATTTTATCACAGCCTCACCGTCCACCCACTCGTGACCGTCCATACCGTACTCAAATAGCGGCTCAAGGCTACCGCCGCCCTTGGCAATCCTATAAAAGACCGTACTGTGAACGTCGGCAGCACTCGAGCCCGAAACAACGACATATCCGTTGCCGTCTATTTTGCACTCTTTACGGTTTCCAAAATGATCAAGCAATATAGGTCTGCCGTCCTTCATCGAAAAGATCGCGACGACGTAATAATTCACGTTCAGAAGCACCAGCTCCTCTATGCCGTCGCCGTTGAGGTCCTTTATCGCGTATCCGCAGGCGTGATTGTTTTCAATTCTGTCATCTCCGCGCTTTCCCGGATAAAGAATATATCCCGATGTGGCGATATCGGCAAACCACTGTTTTTCGGTTTCGTTCAGAAAGCCTTTGCCGTATTTTGTATTGAAGTCGGCGATCACATCGTCAACGGTGTCTCCGCGTTCGTAGTTATAATAATCGACCGCGTATTTATAGCACCAAAGCACCTCGTCGTAGTCGAACATAAGCCCAGGCTTTGCGTCATAGGGCGGAGTTGCTTCGCCGGTGAGCTTGTCTACCCAGACCTCGTCTATGGTGGAATAGTGGGAGTGCCCTTCTATCTCCACCAAGTGCTTCAAAACGAAAACGTATACGGTGTCGGGGGCATTCTTGTTAAACGTCTCGGCTATTACGTAGCCGTTTTTCTCAATATCGTGGTTCTTCCAATATTCCTTCGCGATCTCAAGAGCTTCCTCTGCTGTGAGCTCGTTTTTTTCTGTATTTTCAGTGCTCTGCTCATTATTTTCAGAAACATTGCAAGCAACAAGGATCGTGGCAAGCGTGCAGGCGCAAAGCAGGGCGGCAAATATTCTTTTCATCATTTTTGCAGTGTCCTCTCTTAAAATTCAACGTCTTAAAAATCAACCGTAATACACCGAATCAGTCAATTTCGTCGGGCTCGGTGTATATGTATTCTCGGCACTCACCCGTTATGGCATCTACAAATAATTCCTTATGTGTTCTGACGTCGCGCGCCGGTTGACTGTACCAATTGTCAATTACGTGGTTAGTATATCCTTCCATCTGCCAACAAATATGATAGCCAAGTGTATCGCTATTCGGCTTTTCTACTATAACTATTCTGTTTACTATTGTTGTTCCGGCAGCCCCCTCGACCATTCCGTTTTCAAATCCCCAATATTTTGAAGCAAGCTCGCAGGCTTTTTCTGAAGATATCGGATACTCACACGAAATATCAAGCGGAGAGAAGATTACTCCTCTTTTGCTTCTGTGATTGGCGCCATAATAATCAATAAATTCTTCGCGCGTGATCTGCTTGCCGCCCACATAATATTCATGGTCGCCATCACCGTTGTCATAGGGGCTTGTTTGATTGATTCTGTATATTTCGTTAATATTGAACGATGAACCGTCAAATGCAATTTGATTTGATCCGCGAGTGCAATTCTCTGATTCGTAAGAATCGATCCAATAAAAAGAGCCGTCTGTATTCAAATTATAGAAATTACTACTGTCAAAGCAAAAGGCATAAACCTTGCCGCTATAGTAATGCAACACTATATGGTCTTTTGCTTCAGATTGAATAACGTATTCGTTGATCCCGTCCCCATCCATATCCAAGATTGCTTTGCAGAGGATCTCACATTCGCCCAATCGCAAATTGTTACTCGGGAACAGGCAGTCTTCTAATTTGATCTCGCCTTGGTGCTCATCGAAAACGCATACTTCTCCTTTTATAGCCGACTCGTACATTTCCATAGCGATATCGGCTTCAGTCGGATTCGAAGTGGTATTTTCGTTTGTGCTATCATCATTTAAATCGGTTGAGTTGCTATTTCCGTTTAATTCACACGAAAACAGTGATAATACCACTATCAGGCAAAGCAAAAAAGCTATATATTTTTTCATTTAAATCTCCTTGAATTTTTCACTTACAACACTAGCATATCATATCAAAAAATCATTGTCAATATGGTGGGGGGAACGTTTATCATGCAGTGTTTTATGTTATACAGCTTTTATAGATACCGTCAACTCTTTTCAACAACACCGTCGGAGCAGGTGACCGTGATACCCTCTATTGAATTGAACTGTTCGCTGTAATGAAGATTTTGCCACTGCTCTTTTGTGCCTTCGTAATAAATATTTGTCAACGCATCGCAGCCTGCAATACTGGCGGTGGTAACGCGAGTAACGTTCTTTCCGTAGGTAATGATTTCGAGGTATTTGCAATTTACAAACTCTTGACCGGCAGAGGTCGGCGTTGCACTGAGAAGCGTAACGTGCTTTAAGGATTTTGGGATGCAATAGCTATATTTGTTATAATATTGCATAACCATTTCACCGCCCTCGTATTGAGCATCACCAAAAATGCTTCCAAATGCCGAATACTTCTCGGTACGGGTAGCAACACCCACAAACGGGATGGTTATGCTTTCGAGCGATGCGCATTTTTCAAACGATGAAATTCCCATATACGTAACGGTTGAGGGCAGATCGATCTCCCGCAACGCTCGGCATCCGCTAAAAGCGTAATCGCCCAAGCTTTCAAGTCCGTTCGAGACGGTGATCGTTTGCAATGCGGAGCAACCGTAAAAGGCTTTATTTGATATTGTTTTTAATGAGGAAGGCAGGTGCACCTCATTCAATTTAGTGCAATTATAAAATGCCGCAGTGTTGATCGTTTCGATCTTGTTGCCAAACACGACCTGCATCAATTCCCCGCATTCGTAAAAAGACGAATTTCCAACAGACTTGACCGAATTTCCAAGCACGACCCGCGTCAGCTTATCATATCCAATAAATGCAAGATCAGAAACGTCTTTGTTCAGTTCCACGGCAGTAACGAGCGTCTGCCCCAAGTAAAGATTTTCAGCGGAATACAAGGGGTTGGCATAAGAATTATAAAATTTGCTACTGCACCACGCATCCAAGCTACTTATATAAAGATTCTTGATTACACAGCCCTTAAATGCATCTTTAGAGTAAGTAGTAACAGAAGCAGGAATTGTAACGCTTTCCAATGAGGTACAGTTTTCAAAGCATAGGGACCCAACTCGAAAAACGTTATTGGGAATGACGACTTCTTTTAGCGAAGTACAGTTTTTAAAGGTCCTCAACCCCATATCCCAGTATGCGTCGGGAAGTGTGATCTTTTCCAAAGAGATGCAATTCATAAACGCTTCCATTCCAATATATCCCACGGCGTTTGGAATAATTACTTCAACGATATTCGTGCAATTCTGGAAGGCTTGCATACCGATTTCCTTGACGGGCAGCCCCGAAGGCGCTATATCCGGAATAATGACGACCGTATCGGTACAGCTACCGATTCCGACCACCGACGCATAACCATCACAATCTTCGAATTTTAATCCCGATGATACTTTTCTCTCTTTACAAACATCGCAATATCCGTCGATATAATTGTGCGGTTCTTTGGGAATCTCGTTTTGTTTCACTAAAATTATACGACACACTTCGCAATGGCTACCTTCTGTCAAGCCTACCGACTGACAGGTGGCGGAAATAGCCGGATCTGTAACAGGTGTATGATCATCGGTTTTTGGAATGCGCTCCCGTGCTACGAGCACCTTGTTACAAACCGAGCAGTGACTTCCCTCTGTAAAGCCTTCTTGGGCGCATGTGGCAGCTATTGCGGCATCTACCACCGCCGTGTGAACGTCGGTGGTCTCAATAGCCTTTTCCTCCTCGGCAGAGCAAAGAGTACAGATCCTTACGCTTTTGCCCTGATCCTTGCAGGTGGGCTCTTTGACCGTGCTCCACTCACCGAAGGAATGCTCGCACTTCTCCTGCGTTTCGGGCATTGACTCTTCCTCGCTTGTGTTCTCATTCTGGCTTTCATTTTTGATATCGTCTGTGTTCTCACTATTCGAGTTATCCTCAGTTCCCGAGAGACCGCCGTTCTCCGGAACATCCTGGCAGGAACACGCAAGCAGCATAACCAACAATAAGACTGATAAAATTATAAACTTGTTTTTCATTATTTTCTCCTTAATGATCATAAGTAATGGCGCATTTTATTCCGCTGATCCTCGGGTCACCCTGCTGGATTCTGATACTTTTCGAGCGTATGATGAATTTTTTTACTGAATCGTAATAGCCGTAGTCTCCGATTTTTGAAAAAGCATAGTCTCCTATGGATGTGATACCGCTTTCAATGATGACCGTAGTAACATCGTACATATAGGAATCTACCCACATCGGGTAAGAGTCCTTGCGAAAATCGGGCATATCTCCGTTTCCGTAAATAACCAGAGTTCTTGGGATAGAACCTTCGGTGACGGGTCCGGTAATGTAAAATTTCACACGATCGTTACCGCCTGATAGCGACCCGTCTACGTTACCGTGGGCGACGACCTCCAGTCCGCATATGCGACAGGCATATCCCACACCTGAATAATTAATCTGAAAATCGTGCATGTTCGTGGCGCGAACAACGTCGGTCTTGTAGCTATCTCCGCAGCTACATACATAGAGAATACATCCGTCCACACCGCAGTTCTGCTCGATCACCTGTGACTTATAAGAATGTCCCTTTGCAGATATCTCCGTCTGATGGGACAGCGTCGTTTTACAAACCAAGCAGAAGCTTCCGTCGCTGAGACCTGCAGCCGTACATGTTGGGGCAATTCCCTGCATAACCGTCGGAACGTGTGGAAGCTTTTCTACCCTCTGTTTCTTAAAGCTGCCGCACTCCTTGCACCTCATTAACATCTCGCCCTCGCTCTGACAAGTCGCCTTCACGCTCGTGCTGTATTCCACGTAACAATGATCACACGTAGTAACGCTCTTTGAGGCAAAGAAAACTCCCAGCGGCAAACACAAGGCACAAAGCGTAATTAAAATTATGCGCAGAAGCTTCCTTGAACTCTTGAGCTTATCAAAGAACAAGACGGTGACCATGGACGGCAAAAAGCACATGAGGGTATGCACCACGAATACGAGTCGCACGGTCGGCATCTGAGCTGCACAGAATTCAAGCAAAAACACGACAACCGCTAAGACGATGGGAAGCCATACGGTAAGAAATACCGCACATGATCCAAGAAACGAAATAAAACGCTTTCCAAAGTGTTCCCGAGCGTTTTCATTTTCAATTTTCAGGTCAGGTTGCGAAAGCTTTTCGGCAAGCTTTGACAGATCGGCACAGTCGGACATATCGATCGACGAGAGCGCGTTGAGACGCATCCTACTCTCGTCTAGGCACTCGCCCGTGCGCTTTTTGACCGTTTCAACGATCATAGCGCTATCGCACTCTCCCTGCGACAGCTCCTTTATCTCACCAACCGAAAAGCCAAATGCTCGAAGAGTAGCGATGTTTTTAAGCCTTGCAATATCTTCTTCCGAGAAATCAAACGATTTTCTGCCAAGATAATTTTCGGTATAAAAGGGGGAGACCAGCCCCTCTTCGATATAATATCTTACCGTCTTGTCAGTAAGTCCTGTTTTCTGGCAAATCTCCTTAATTTTCACAAAAGCACCTCCTTTTGCGATCATTATACATTTTTACCTTGGGTAAAAGTCAATAGCTTTTTTGAAAAAATTTTTACTTTGGAAAAATATTTTTTCATTCTTACAAATCAATGATAACACGCGCAAAAAAACCTGTCAATAGGGTGGGGGAAAGTTTTTTTATTCGGCACTTTTTTCTCTCCAAGTGGGGAATTTTTCAAAACTCGATTTTTTCGGTGGTGGAAAAAGGTCGATTTTTAGGCTATTTTGATTATCAAGTGGGGATTTGCGGAAAAACCGAGAAAAGTGGGGCGTTTTTATTGACAAATTCGGGGCGAAATGGTATAATAATACCGTAAAAATAAAAAATCCCGATAGGAGAGAAGATTATGGCAAAAACAGTCAGAGATATTATGAATCTCATCGAAGAGCACGACATTAAGATGGTTGACTTCAAGATGGTAGATATTAACGGTCAGTACCGTCACGTGACGATCCCTGCGGAGAATTTTTCCGAGGACACTATGAAGAGCGGCATCGGATTTGACGCTTCTAACTACGGATACGCTGTTGTTGAGAAGAGCGACATGGTATTCATTCCCGATCCCGACACCGCGGTGATCGACCCCTTCTGTTCTATCCCTACCCTTTCAATGACAGGTAACGCGATGATCATCGATAATCCCGAAAACCGTCCTCTCGCACAGTACCCCAGAAACATCATTAAAGCGGCGGTTCAGTATATGAAGGACCAGGGCGTTGCCGACGAGATGAAGATACTTCCCGAGTTTGAATTTTATCTTTTTGACGAGGTAAATTGGAGCGTTGACGCAAATTGCATCTTCTCTCAGGTAGACGCGGTTCAGTCCTATTGGAACAGTGCAACCGAGGGCAAGGGCGTGATCGTTCCCAAGCAGAAGAATTACCATATCGCAAAGCCCTTTGACGTAGCATACGAATGCAGAAGCGAGATGTGCATGCTTATGAAGGAGGCAGGCATCGAGATCAACTATCACCACCCCGAGGTTGCGGCATCGGGTCAGTTTGAGATCGAGCCTCAGCTTGGCGAGGTGGTTCACATGGCAGACGCTACTATGATGATCAAATATATCATCCACAACACCGCGCTGAAGTACGGCAAGAGCGCGACCTTTATGCCCAAGCCTATATACGGCGAGGCAGGCAGCGGAATGCACGTTCACATGCTTCTCTTCAAGGACGGTGTGCCGGTATTCTCCGACGATAACGGCTACGCGCACCTTTCCGAGACCGCGCACTACTTTATGGGCGGTATTCTCAAGCATATCGCTTCCCTCTGCGCGCTGACCAACCCCTCCACCAACTCCTTCAAGCGTCTCGTTCCCGGCTTTGAGGCACCCGTGACCGTGGGTTACGCGACCAGCAACCGCAGCGCGGTCATTCGTATTCCCGCTTACGCAAAGAGCCCCGACAAGCGCCGCTTTGAGCTCCGCAATCCCGACGCGACCTGCAATCCCTATTTCTGCTACGCGGCGATCCTTATGGCAGGTCTTGACGGAATCAAGAACAAGATCGATCCTCACGCTGAAGGTTGGGGTCCCTACGACTTCAATCTCTTCCATCTTCCCGAGGAGGAAAAGGCAAAGCTTCAGGGTCTTCCCACAAGCCTTCCCGAGGCTCTTGACGCCCTTGCAATGGATCACGACTACCTCACCGCAGGCGGTGTATTCCCCAAGGAGCTGATCGCTAACTTCATCAAGACAAAGAGAGCCGAGTGCGCCGAGATGAGCAAGATCCCTCATCCCGCGGAGTTTGATAAGTATTATAATCTTTGATGCCCCCGAAAGGACGTATTAATATGAAAAGAAAATTAGGAATAAACGCAGATTGCTTCAAGGACTCCTTTATCGAATGCGGCGACAATACTTACAGTAACATAAAGAAGCTCAGAGAGCTTGGCTTTGACAGCTTTTTCATTTCTAGCCTCAGCGGTAGCTTCGGCAAGCGCAAGGCGATAGCCGAGAGCCTTGGCATGGAATTTGAATTTATTCACGCGCCCTTCAGAGGAATCAACGATATGTGGCTCGAGGGTGACGGCTATACCAAAATATACAATCAGATCAGACTTACCGTAGATCATGCTTCGGCAAATGCCGTTCCCGTAGTCATAATGCACCTTTCAAGCGGCTGGGTACCTCCCGAGATGAACGAGCTCGGCTTCTCTCGCTTTGACGCTATTATCGACTACGCTGAAAGCAAGAATGTAATCATCGCTATCGAAAATCTCCGCGCAAAGGACAACGTACTGGCAGCTATGGAGAGATATAAGGACCGCGACAACGTGCGCTACTGCTACGATGCAGGTCACGAATATTGCTACACCCCCGGTGTGGACTGGATAAAGATATTCGGAGACAAGCTGATCTGCACCCACATTCACGATAATATGGGCTATGATCCCAATATCGATCCCGATTTTCACTATCTTCCCTTCGACGGTACTCTTGATTATGCCGATATGATCCGCCGTCTTGACGAGATAGGATACGAGGGTAATCTGACCCTTGAGGTATTCAACACCCAAAAGCCCGAATACCGCGACATGACCGAGGAAGAGTTCTTATCTACCTGCTATGAGAGAATAAAGAAGATCTCCGAGATGTAATACATGCAAAAAACCGCCCGAGGGCGGTTTTTTGTTATCATTTATTCAATTTTAATTATTTTGCAAATGCCGCGTTATAGAGGGCAAGCACCTCATATATAGTAGAAACCGATTTTTGTCAGAGCTATTTATCTTTATTTTTGCAAGCTCATTTTAAATTTATTTTGAACAAATCAGCCACATTCCCGCTCCTTTTGCCATGCCGATGCGAAAATGCAGGCGGAAAAGACAAATATCCCAAGCCCTGCCGAGATCCGCAGCATAAGATAGAGAGCTAACGCCCACAAGATCACCGCCGACAGCGCCGAAGATATATCGATCACCCGCTCGGCGGCGCTCTGACCGAGCTTATCGGCAATGGCACAGTATATTATCCTGCCACCGTCAAAGGACTTGACCGGCAGGAGGTTCATTATCGCCTGAACAAGTGATGAAAGCGCCAAAAAGCCCGAAAGCTCGCTTATTCCGATATTGCCGCTCAACAGTTGTGCACCCGAACCGAAAACGTCCTCAAAAGTCATTCCAAACGCCTTGAATGCGATGCAGACCGCGCAGAAGACCGCGATATTCACAAAAGGACCTGCAAATGCAAGCAATATCTCGCGTTTATAGGAGGTAAGGCGGGCATCGGTCACGATCCGCACCCCCGAAAAGCCGAACGTGATCTCTTTTATTTCGATCTTCATAAGCCTTGCCGCAAGCAGATGCCCCATTTCATGAAGTGCGGCGGCAAGCATGTAGACTCCGATTATAACCGCTCTGTCGGAAATCAGCATCGCCGCTATCATCAATATGCCGCCCATTCCGAATCTGATCTTTTTCATCTTCCTTCCTCCCTCCTCAACTAATAAAATCTATGCCGTGAAGGAAAAGATTATTTGTAAATTTTTGCGAAAACACTTGACAATCGCGTGACCGTAAGATATAATAAGTTTATAAAATGATATAATTATGCCCTGCGGTCATCAAAGGCATATTTAAGGGCAAAAAATCCAAGATCAGAAAGGAAAAATTTATGAATCTTCAGATAAAAGACGAGCTTATTCCCGGCACAAAGCTTTACCGCTCCGAAATGGGAGGCGTTACCGGTCTTGAGTTTCTTTCAAAAATTTTCTTTATCTCCGACGGCGTTATGCTGACCCAGATCCGCGAGATCTCGGGAATCGACGGCTCTACCCTTCAGAACTGGACCAAGAGAGGCTGGGTAGGCAACTCCAAATATAAGAAGTACGACATAAATCAGATCGCTCACATTCTTATTATTAATATGCTCCGCTCCTGCATGCAGCTTGACAAGATCGCTTATCTTATCGAGTACATAAACGGAAACGTTGACGATGAGAGCGACGATATAATCGCTGACAGCGTGCTTTACGATTACATCTGCAAGATCCTTGACAAGCTTATGACCTACGACGTCTGCTCTCTCGGCTCTATTCACGATGCTATCGAGCTTGAGGTTGCGGAATATCACGAGGTAATGCCCGGTTCCAAGGAAAGACTTGTAAATGCGCTTGAGATCATCATCGTGGCTTATTACGCGTCTCTTATCAAAAAGCACTCCGACTCTCTTGTGAACGAGCTGTTCGGAGATAAGATCTGACACTGAAAGGATATTTATGGTACTCGATAACGAAAGAATAATTATTAAGACCAAAAGCCGCCCCGTGCTTGACACGCGCGAGGAGGAGCTGAGCCAGGACGAGCTCTTTCTGAGCATCTGTCAGGCTATAAAGGAGGGCGGATACAATCCTACCTCGCAGATCGTCGGATATATAGTTTCCGAGGATCCCACTCACATCACCAATTACAAGGGTGCACGCACTCTTGCAGGAAAGCTGGACAGAGACGAGCTTCTCCAGAAGATGGTAGCCAATTACATTGATGCCATCGAAAAAGAAAACTCCGAAAAGGAACTTGAAAATGACTGATACCTTTTATATAGTTACTGCCGACGGGATCAAAGACACCTCGACTCTCGGCAAAACGGTCATAGCGCTCGGGTCATTCGACGGAGTCCATGCCGCGCACCGCGCACTTGTCGCCGAGGCGATGTCTCTCGGCAGGAGACTCGGAGCCAAGACAGGAGTATGGTGCTTTTCTACCCTGCCCGTCAACAGTCTGAGAAGCGAAAAGGTGCCAATGCTCAGCACCCTTGAGGAAAAGATCAGAATTCTCTTCTCGCTGGGGCTCGATTTCGTGGCGGTTGGCGATTTTTCAGCTCTCTGCTCTCTTTCCCCCGATGATTTTATCGAAAATATACTCAAAAAAGAGCTTAATTGCATCGGCTGTGCCTGCGGCTTCAACAACCGCTTCGGCAAGGGCGGCGCAGGCTCACCCGAAACGCTCAAAGCCGCTTTCGGCGAGGGCTACGCGCTCGTTATGCCCGAATTTACCTGGGAAAACAAGACGGTCAGCTCCTCGGCTATAAGAGAGCTTGTCTCTCAGGGCGACGTAAATACCGCCGCGCTTATGCTGAAGCGTCCCTTCGCGGTAACAAGCGAGGTAATTCGCGGCAAGCGTCTCGGCAGAAGGCTGGGCTTCCCCACCGCTAACCAAATTTTCCCCGAAGGAATAATCATTCCAAAGAGAGGAATTTATGCTACCGTTTGCATCACCCCTGACGGAAAAAGATACGCGGGTGTTTCAAACGTAGGTGTCCGTCCCACTATCACCGACGGAAGCGACGCTCACGCGGTCAATTGCGAGACCTACATTCACGGCTTCGACGGGAAGATATACGGTGAGAGGCTGACCGTTGAATTTCACGAATATCTCCGCGAGGAGAAAAAATTCGAGTCGACAGAGGAGCTGAGCGATCAGATCTCCCGTGATCTCGAAAGCACATTAGCATTTTTTAACCGCTCGGGAATAGATTTCTGAGGCGGTACACGGTAAAATTTTGAAAGGAGTCTGCCGATAGATGCGAAAGACAAAAAAATGCACTGCCCTTTTGTCGGCAGTGCTCTTACTTTTGACCTTTATACCCATATTTGCCATGCCCGTCTCGGCTAAAGACACGGGAATCCCGAAATTCAGCGACGGCATCGGCAAAGCCTTCGTGCTTTACGATAAGACGCACGACAAATACGTCAGTGAGGAGAACGGATTCGCTCTTCTCCCCACCTCAACCAGCGCAAAGGTCATGATGGGGCTTATCGCCTGCGAGACGCTTTCGGAGAGGCTTGACGAAACGGTGACGGTCACCGCAGAAATGATAGCCGACGTGCCCGGCTCAAAAATGGGCTTGCAGGCAGGCGAAAAAATGAAGATACGCGATCTGCTCTACGGTGCGATATGTCGATCTGCCAATGACGCTGCATACGTTCTTGCGAGCGTTTGCGGCGGCAGCGCTATGGGATTCGTTGAAAAGATGAATCTCAGAGCCCGCGAGCTTGGAGCTAAGGATACCAATTACGTCAATCCCTTGGGTTACCCCGACAACGCGGCTATGCTGACTACGGCTTACGACGTGTTGAAGATCGCGCGTGCCGCAAGCGAAAACGAGCTTTATATGGAGATCAGCTCGGCGGTAAAGCACACCGTTCCCGCAACCAATCTCAGCTCCGAGCGCACACTTTACAACCGAAACGCGCTTATCTCGTCCTCGGGCGGCTTGAATTATTACAATTCCTCCTGTCTCGGTATGAATGCGGGACAGTCGGGTGTTGAGGGTGGCTGGAGCATCGTGACTCTTATCCGAGACAAGGATAAGGACGGAAGCTTTGTGGATTATATCGCCGTTCTGCTGGGCGGCAAGGAAAACGAGGACGGAACCGAAGTCTACGGCTACGAATACATCGACAGCGTTGCAAGATACATTTGCAAGACCTATAACAATTTCAAGGTTTTTGACAAGGGTCACGAGCTTGGAAAAACGGCTATCGGCTTGACTATGGTGACCGACGCGCCTTACGTTACTGCCGACGTTCTGAACATTTACATAGCAGACAAAAATAACACCGATAACATTTCTTATCACGTTGAGCTGAACGAGAATATTCGCGCGCCCATCAAGGCGGGCGAGGTCATCGGCAAGGTGACGGTCACCTCAAACGGTGAGAAGATCGGATTTTGCGATATTGTTCTCAAGGAGGATCACGAGGTCAATGCGGTTATGAAGGGCATTGATTTTGTGGGCTCATACACTAAAAGCCGCGCGTTTATTATTACGGCTATCTGCTTTGTGCTGATCCTCGCGGGATATTTCGGGTATAAGTATTTCACGAGATATTCGTCAAAGGGTAGATATACGAGAAGAAGATAAAACGAAAACCACCGAGTCAAACCGGTGGTTTTTGTTGTTCAAATCTTATTGAAAAAAATCTTGAAACTCTGAAAAACGCGGGATGCCGTACACGGTAAACGTATTCTTCTCCGGTATGCGATCAAGGTCTCTTTTTGCCGTAAAGGTTGCTTTGCCTTTAAAGGAAATGCGCCCTATGTCGAAGGTTTTTTCAAACGAATTCTGCTGAAACTCAACTTCTTCTATATTTGTAACGGTATAGCTTACCTTCAGCCAGAAAAAAGAGCCTCTGATAACCATAAATGCCAGCTGCGGTTCCGGTCTTAAATGAATAAATTCATCGAATTCGAGGCTTTGACTGCTCAGCACAAGCCTTTTTGGTGAGTGAAAGAACCTATCGAGAATCAAAATAGCGTTAACAGTCAAAAATACGCATATTCCTTCCACGAACAAACCGCTTATGCAGAAATATACCAGTAATATTACTAATACTACGTTAAACACCGCTAACAGTATCAAAGATTTCGGATTAGTAAAAACCTGAAAGAATCTGTTTAGCTTATACGAAACGGATTTGTTTTCCATCATAATTGCCTTTCTGAAACGAGATCGGTAAAAATCCTGTTTTTTTGTATGTAGTGAAGAGGTAAATTTTGATTTGTAGGTTAGCCTTCTCCAGCGGAGTAGGGGGACCGCAACGGGGTGGATGAGGAGTTCATTTGCAGATTTTTAAGTTGGGTTTAATACTAAC
>JBGVHJ010000063.1:0-107340 GCA_045122255.1 Eubacteriales bacterium
CTTTTCAAGCTACGATGAAATAATAAGAACATACAAAGCAATAGTAAACTGCTTTAGTTATTATACCGTAGAACAATACCGTAATAAGGAGTATACATCAACAGTAGACTTTCCCAGCGAAGAGATCGAGGAGACCTACAAGAAATTATTCTTCTCTGCTTTCTATCACTACAAGGACGATTACGCTACAGCATATTTAGATGACGGCAGAAACTATTTCGGCTATGCGCTTTACGACATTAACAAGAATGGCTCGGACGAGCTTATATTGCTTAACGACCACTACGACATTATCGCCATATTCAGCAATATAGGTGGAACCCCGCGCTTGATCGTCGATAACGAGCCTTTTTGCAGAATTGACACCAACGGAAAAATATACACTCAAAAAATAGTTGAGGAAACGCACGATCTTTTCCCGTGGAGTGACCGATATTATGATATGAAAATTTACACTCTCTCAGACAAAGACGAGCTAACCCTGACCGAAGAGTATCTGGCTGACACTTCATTCGGAAGTGACCAAGTATTTTTCGACGTAACCAACGGAGAAAGCATTGAGATAACAAAAGATGAGTATTTAGCAAAAACACACGGTTATCTTTATAACAGTGAGGCAGCCATGATAACTCAAAGCTCAATTAAGCTTGATTTTGTTCGTCTTTTCGAACCTATAAATCCCTATCTTCCGGAAGTATACTGTTGGGAGTGGCACAAGGATCGATATGACGATAGCTCCATTGTTCTGATCACCTATATGACAGATAACAAAGTTAATATCGGGTTTTACTCGGGAAAATGGATGCACGAAGTAAACGTCACAGCCACCCGTAACGGCGAGTCTGCATATTTTGAGTCAGAAAAAATAAGCGGACGCCTTGAATTCGGACTTGACTGTATATGGATCATAATAACCGAAAGTGAAATCAATTCATTCCCTTGTGGCGCTTACATATACGAGTATTACGAAACACACAAATAATTAAACAAGCCGAGCGCGTGCGCTCGGCTCATTTTTATATAACAAAAAACTTCGTACGACATTAAAGGATAATACAGATAAGTCCGCCGCTTCCCTCGTTGATAATTCGCTCAAGGGTCTCGGAGAGCTTGACGCGAGAAGCCTCGGGCATGTGCTCGAGCTTGGAGTGAAGTCCTTCATTCATAAGCTCGTAGAGGCTCTTGCCGAACATTTTGGAGCTCCAGATCTTCTGAGGATCCTCCTCGAATTCGTTAAGCATATATTTTACAAGGTCCTCGGACTGCTGCTCGGTGCCGACGATCGGGTTTATTTCGGTCTCGATATTGGCTCTGATCATATGTATCGATTGAGCCGACGCGCGAAGTCGTACGCCATAGCCACCGGGCTGCTTGACTATTTCGGGATCGGCAAGCTTCATTTCCTCAACGTCGGGCATAACGATTCCGTAGCCGTTGGACTCGGCTTCATCAAGGGCTTCCTCGATCTTGTCATATCTTGCCTTCATTTCGGCAAGAGATTTAAGCAAAGAGATAAGCTCCTCTTCTCCGCTGATCTCAAAGCCTGTCAGCTCGCTGATAACCTTATAATAGAGTCCGTCGCGCATAGTTACAGATATGCGCGCGCATCCGTTGCCAAGATTGATCTCGTCAATGGTGGCGTTCTTTATATATTCGTTGTCACCGAGCTTTGAAAAGGCTTCCTTGATGTCACCCGCCTTGTTTACCTTATCGGCGCAGGCTCTTATGCTTGTGAGGATCGATTCCTTGATGTCGTGGTCGTCTCCCAGCGCTGTTGTCCATTCGGGCAGAGACACTCTGACCTCGGCAACGGGAAATTCGTGTAGCACAAGCTCAAGGATATGCCGTATGTCCTCGGCATCAAGATCGATGCAGGAGACGAGTGCGACGGGAACGTCATATTTCGCTTCAAGCTCATAAGCAAGTGCTATTGCCGCCTCGCTTTCGGGGTGCGCCGAGTTAAGTATCATGGCGAAGGGCTTGCCGAGAGCCTTGAGCTCGCCCACAATCCTCTCCTCCGCCTCAACGTAGCTGGGTCTTGAAATATCTCCGATAGAGCCGTCGGTGGTTATAAGCATACCGATGGTAGAATGCTCACTTATAACCTTATGAGTGCCCATTTCAGCCGCTTCTACAAAGGGCATCGGCTCTTCTCTCCAAGGCGTTCTCACCATTCTCGGGTGCCCGTCCTCGATAGTACCCAGTGCTTCGGGAACAATGTATCCTACGCAATCCACCATTTTGACCTTGAGGTTTGAGCAGCCGTCAACGCTTATCTGCACCGCCTCGTCGGGTATAAACTTTGGCTCGGTGGTCATAACGGTTTTACCTGCCGCGCTTTGGGGCATTTCGTCTCTTGCGCGCTCTCTCGAATAGCCCTCCGCAATATTTGGAAGCACCAACGCCTCCATAAATCTTTTAATAAAGGTAGACTTGCCTGTTCTGACGGGGCCTACGACGCCGATGTATATGTCTCCCCCCGTTCTCTCGGCTATGTCCTTATAAATAGAATGCTCTGCCATAAAAAAATCCTCCCGCAAATTTAACGTGTTTCGCTAAATTATATGGGAGGATATTTCTTTTTATTACAGTTTGTATTTTTATTTTTCGGACGGGCTCAAGAATCCATTTTGGACATTTCTCTCTGCGCCATAACGAGACCGTAATATATGCCCTTTTTCTCTACAAGCTCATCGTGAGTTCCGACCTCGGCAATTCGCCCTTTGTCAAGCACTACAAGGCGCGTTGCATTGCGCAGTGTGGAAAGTCGGTGTGCAATCGCTATTGTCGTTCTGTTCTTTGAAAGGTTCTGGAGCGCATCCTGGATCTGCTTTTCGGTCTCGGTGTCGAGTGATGCCGTAGCCTCGTCGAGAATAAGAATTTTCGGGTTGTGAAGAAGCGCTCGCGCGATCGCCACTCTCTGTCGCTCACCGCCCGAAAGGCTATATCCCTTCTCGCCCACCTTGGTGTCATAACCGTCGGGCAGCTTGATAATAAACTCGTGGCAGCCCGCAAGCTTTGCTACGGCTATGACCTCTTCTCTTGTGGCATCGGGCTTTGCGTAGGCTATATTCTGATATATAGTGCCCGAGAAAAGGAAGGTTTCCTGAAGGACCACACCCATTTGTGAGCGAAGCGCATCCTGAGAGATGTCTCTTATGTCCACACCGTCGACGCAGATGCTTCCGTCCTCGACGTCGTACATTCTCATTATAAGGTTTATGAGGGTCGACTTTCCAACGCCCGATTTACCTACAAGTCCGATGAATTCACCGGATTTTATATGCAGATCGATGTTTGTCAGCACCTCGCCGCTGCTTTCGTATCCAAAGGAGATATGATTGATATCGATGTCGCCCTTTATGGCAATTCTTGCGGCATCGGCTTTATCTGCCACCTCTTCGCTTTCGTCGATTATCTCAAACACCTTATTGATCGAGGTCATAAAGTGAATGATCTGCCTCGGCAAATGAGAGAACATACGCAGAGGTCCGTAGATCATGCTCGCATAAAGCGAATACTTTGACATTTCACCGATACTCATAGGCTCGCCGCCGAAGTTTCCCAAAATGGCATTACCGACGTAGAAAAGAATGATAAATTCGCCAAAGCACATAAGGAACTGCATAAGGGGCATAAGCGTATACCAAAGAGTATCCGACTTTATTTGCAGGTCTCGCTCCTCTGCCGCCGATTTTTCGTATCTTTCGGTCTCCTTGTGCTCCATACCGAAGGATTTTACAACTCGTATACCCGAGAAGATATCGTGAAGCACCGAGTTTGATTTCGAGCCTGCCTGCCAGCAACGGCGGAAAAGTCTGTGTATCTTTCTCCAGACGAAGCTGAAGCCAAAGGTTACAAGGGGCACGGGAATAAGTATGAGCAGCAGCAACGGAGTAAGTCCGTTTGCAATAAACATAATAGCTATCGCAATGAAAAGCAGCATCTGCTCGATAAGCGAAGGAAATGCGTGAACCAAAAAGTTCTGTATTTGCCCCACGTCGTGCGACACGCGGCGCATCAGCTCTCCCGCGGTTCGCTTTGATATTTTTTCTATGGAAAGTCTCTGTATCTTCTCAAAAAGCATATTGCGAAGATCGACTATCATTGAGTTACTTGCCTGGATCAGCGCATGGCTGCGAAGCACACCCAATCCGCGCAGGACTATCTGCGAAAGCAACATAAGCAGAACGACGCTGACGTATCCCAAGAGCTCTGCTTTTCCTGCATCTATATAATCGTCAACCAGAATTCTGTTGAGCTCGGGTATGACGAGATTGAGCCCACTCACCGCAAAAAACAGTGCTACGGAGATAAAGATAAACCACTTATATGGCTTTACTATTTCCCACAGTCTTTTTAAGGTTGTAAGCTTGCTGACACATCTCGGACACTTCTCCGAGCCGCGAGGTAGTGGGCGACCGCATTTAGGACAGCGCGCGCTGTCGCCCCCGGCATTTAAACCACCGCTTTCCTTCATGTGTGATCGTATTCTGTCGAAATACTCGACTCCGTGCTCTATGATACGGCTGATCAGCTTCACACCCTCGGTCATTTTTTTAGAGCAGGACATTCTGCCGATGCAGAGGAGGTGGGTAGAGTTATCAGCCTTCAAGGTATAATGAGCAAGGACTGTGCCGACTCCGGCAACGGTTTTTATCTCGGAAATATCCTCGATGCGGATGCGCATCGTCTCGTTTCCGTCTATGAATACGCTAAGATATTCCCTATCCGCGAGGATGATTCCGTCTACCCTTTTACCCGGCATCTCGGGATCGAGATCAAACGCGAAAAGAGTTACGATATTATCCTTTTCGATATCGGGTCGAAGCTTTTTCACTTTTTCAAGCAGAGATACTCCGCTTTTGCGCTTTCGCCGCAAAAATCTCACCGTATTCACCACCTTTCCAATAAATGTTGTTTAATTAAAGATAAAGCTCGATTTTTCTGTAGCTCTTACGGTCGAGCTCGGCAACACTCTTTATCGTGTATCTGTTTCCGTCAACGTCAACGAGTATCAAGCTATCCTCTCCCGTGTGTATGATGTTTCTGAAGGTATCCTGCATAGTAAAGTTGAAGCTTTTTCCATCCTCGCCAACTGCCTTCCAATAGGAAAAGC
Organism: Eubacteriales bacterium; assembly: GCA_045122255.1. Lineage (GTDB taxonomy): Bacteria > Bacillota > Clostridia > Oscillospirales > CAG-272 > SVTX01. The sequence continues at coordinate 5,120 of JBGVHJ010000063.1, forward strand.
CGTATCTTTCCTTCAAGGCGGAGATAGACTTGATAACGGGAGAATAATACTTTCTTTCTATCTCGGTCACTATGAGCGCGCGGTCGGATTCCGAAAGATCGTCGACATTGTATATAAGACCAATCTCCTTACCCTCGTCTCCCGAAACCGAAATATACTCCCAGAGCAATTCGTGCGGAAAGGCACGGTGCAGAAATACTCTTCCGTAGCTCTTCTCTTCACCGTCTTCTTTGACTGTCATAGTCAAAAAACCGTTTTTCATTTCAAAGCTTGAATTACTTCCGTCAAGGCGGATGATCCTTGCACTTTTTTCAAGCATTATTTCGTTTTTATTTTCGTTGTTTTCCATATTGATCTCCATTACTCGGTTATTCCCGCATTTTTAAGTGCCTCGAGCTGGAGCGTATAAAGCTTATTATAAACTCCGTTCTCGATTGCGAGAAGCTCCTTATGGGTTCCTCGCTCAGCGACCTTTCCGTTTTCTATAACGATAAGCTCGTCCGCATCACGAAGAGTTGAAAGCCTGTGAGCTATCATTATCGTGGTCTTATCCTTTGTCAGCGTGGTTATTGCGTTCTGGATAAGCTTTTCGGTCTCGGTATCCATTGCCGCGGTCGCCTCGTCGAGAATAAGTATCTTCGGATCTCGCAAAATAGCTCGGGCGATGGAAAGCCTTTGCTTTTCTCCTCCCGAAAGCCCTTTATAGCCAAAGCCTATCATAGTGTTATAAGCATCGGGCATTTTCATGATAAAATCGTGAGCTCCCGCAAGCTTGGCGGCTCTGATGACGTCTTCATAGGTCGCATCGGGTGCCGCATAACGGATGTTTTCAAGGATAGTGCCGATAAAGAAATAGGTCTCCTGAGAAACTATGGCAACGTTTTCGTACAATGCCTTGAAGGAAAGATCCTTAACGTTTATTCCGTCAACAAGTATCTCGCCCTCATCGGGATCGTAAAGTCGCATAATAAGATTTACGATAGTGCTCTTTCCCGCACCGGTTTTTCCGACGATACCAAGCGTTTTTCCCGCATTTACATCAAAGCTGACGTTGTCGATTATCTTGCGGTTCTTGGTATACGAGAAATCAACGTTTTTGAATTCAACGCGCCCCTCGATCGCTTCGGGAGTTATCGCGTTATCCTTCTCGGTTATATCGGGCTCTGTGTCGTATATTTCGAAAAGTCGCTGTAAAGCATTGGTGCTTGATGCCGACCAATCTATCATATCGGCGAAGAAATACATCGGGCTATATATCATATTGACGTACGCCACGAACTTGATAAGCTTTCCGTAGGTGAAATCGTTATATCCCGATATTACCATCCAGCCGCCTACACCGAGAGCGATGATATTTCCAAGATAAAGGATCAAGCCCAAGGAGGGGTACACGTAATTATTGAACAGAGAAAGCTTTTTCTGATTTTTTGCCGCCCGCTTGCTGGTCTTGTTAAATCTGCCGATCTCGGCTTCCTCCTGCGAGAACGCCTTTACTACTCTCATTCCTCCCAAAACGTCGGAAAGCTGAGAATTCAAGGCGCGCGCGCCCGAATAGTTCTTCGCGTGAAGCTTCATTTCCATGCGGTAGCTTCTCAGGATGATAAGGAAGAATATCGGCACGGTTATCAGCGACAGTGCCGCAAGCAACGGATTCTCGATAAACAGAATAACCGATACCACAACAACCACCACTACGTTTATAAGAAAATACGGAATACCGTCGCAGAAAAACGAGTAGATGGTATTGGAATCGTTATTGACCTGCGTCATAAGTCCGCCGGTCTGCCTTCCTCCGAAGAAGGTCATAGAAAGCTTTTCAATAGAACGGAAAACCGTCATTTTCAGGTCAAAGACCACTCTTGCGGCGATCTTAGCGGAAAGAAATCCGTTAAACATTGAAAACAGGTGCGACAAAAATCTCGTTCCGATAACCAGACCAACGGCAAGCAGAATATCTCCCGCGAAAGTGCCGGTCTCGTCTATGACCTCGTCATAAAAGAACTCGTTTGAAAAATAAGGTGCCAGTATGCTCATTGCCGTCAGCAAAATAAGCGACAGGATCATCAAAGCTATGTATCCCTTATATTTCGCAAGAAACATACCGAATCTGCGGTAAAGCTTTCCCTTTTCCATACATCTTGGGCAGACCTTACGGTTTTTATCGGGATAGCGCATTCCGCACTTGGGGCAGCAACGCTCCTTAGGGTCATCCTCTTTATCTATTTCGAAATCGGGCGAGGTGATCTCCCCCTTCTTCATTCTTTCAAAATATTTTATAAAAAGCAATACGGAGCTGCGGCAGGTGTTTGTAAGCGCGGTTAAGAATATATATTCGCCTCCCGAGAGCTTTGCGGTAAATCTTGCGCTTGAAAGCATTTCCTCGCACTTCAAGGATTCGATCTTTTCTAAGTCATACTCTTTGAAGGATGACTCGCGCCACACCTTCTCAGCGCGCCTGCCGTCGCTCTTTTCAAGAGCCGTCACTCCGCTTATAACGTATAATTTCTCTATGGAAGCAAGGACGTAGGTGTCGCAAAAAACGTGATCTGAATTCATGTCGCAATAAGTTGCAAGCATTATTTTCCCACGGTCTGCGCCTTCACTCTCCAGCGACCTGAAAATATATTCCGGAATTCTATCGGTTACCAGCACGAAAACACCTCCTGTCTGCCTTTTTTCATAATTATATCTCATATAATTGAACATTTTGTAAATTACAGCAAAAAAATCTGCTATTTTCGAAAATAATTATACTCCAATGCCCTTTCGTTGTCAATAAACCTAAGGTTGAACAAATAACAGTTGAAAATTCTTCGTTATTATCAACAAATTTACATTTGAGAGTTGAAATGCCGTTGTAAGTGTGTTATAATTAAATGTATTATTATTTTCTAAAAGGAATTCACTATGAAAGGCTTGAAAACAGTATTTATCTGCTCGAATTGCAGCTACCATTCTCCGAAATGGATGGGAAAATGCCCCTCCTGCTCAAAATGGAATACATTCGTTGAAGACGTTATAAGCACCGCACCCGAGGAAACCGCCGTTCCAAAGCGGAAAAGTATGATCTCAAGTGTGGGTGACAATCGCGCGATCTCTTACAGTGAGCTTGAGATCCCTGAATATATTCGCTCGGGTACCGGACTTTCCGAGCTTGACCGAGTGCTTGGCGGAGGTCTCGTTCACGGCTCCGTCGTGCTTATTTCGGGCGAGCCCGGCATAGGAAAATCCACCCTGCTTATGCAGATCTCCGAATGTCTCGGTGAGAGCCGCAAGGTGCTTTACATATCCGGAGAGGAATCGGGCGGACAGTTAAAGCTGAGGGCAAAGCGACTTGGCGTTTCGGGTAAGAATCTTTACGTTCTCACCGAAACCAATCTCGACAGTATTTTGAAGGAAGCAGACAAGATAAAGCCTGACATTATGATCGTCGACTCTATTCAGACTATATACGACGAGGCGATAAAATCAGCCCCCGGAAGCGTAACGCAGGTGAGAGAATCTGCGCTGACCCTTATCAATCGCGCAAAGACAGAGGGTATTTCGATGCTTCTGGTAGGACACGTCAACAAGGAGGGCGGAATTGCAGGACCTAAGGTGCTTGAGCACATGGTCGATGCTGTTCTCTGCTTCGAGGGCGAAAAGCTTCAGTCCTACAGAATAATACGCGCCAATAAAAACCGTTTTGGATCCACTAATGAGATCGGTGTCTTTGAAATGAGCGACAAGGGTCTTATCGAGATCCCGAATCCTTCGGAGATGCTGCTTTCGGGCAGACCTAAAAACACACCCGGAAACTGTGCGGTGTGCACCATCGAAGGCACAAGACCGATAATCGCCGAGATACAGGCGCTGGTCTCTCCCACGGCATTTCCTGCTCCGAGACGAACCGCTAACGGCATTGATTATAACCGACTTTGCCTCATAATCGCGGTGCTTGAAAAGAGGCTTGGGCTTAAATTCTATCAGAACGACGTATATATGAACGTCATCGGCGGTCTTTATCTCAGCGAGCCCGCAAGCGATGCGGCAATTGCTCTGGCTCTCATCTCTTCTCTCACCGACAAATCGGTTCCCGACGATCTTATCGCCATCGGAGAGCTTGGTCTTTCGGGCGAATGCCGCGCCGTATCCAATCTTGAACAGAGGGTCAAGGAGGCGGCAAGGCTTGGATTTACAAAGGCGGTCATTCCCGCCAAGAACGTCGAAAAGCGCAAGATCGATTCCAACATTGAGCTTATTCCGATAAGCAGCATTTACGAAGCGATAAGGGTACTTGTGAAGCCTCAGAACGATTGATCGCTTGTGCAAATCCGACAAAAACACCTTTTGTTTTTTGTTCATTAGATAGACGGCATTTTTGTTGACATTAATATTCGAATATGCTATAATTATCTGTAAATAACTAACCTCAAAATTGGAAAGGAATAACGACTTCAATGAGAAAAAATCTAATTTCCATCATTTCCCTTTTGCTGATTTTATGTATGGTTGCAAGCACTTTTATTGCATGCGTACAGCAAAATCCGCAGATCAATGATACCGACGAAAGTCTGGATTCATCAGAAACCGAATCCGAATCTGACGAGCAGGACAGCGACATCGAGCTCCCGCCCGTTGCTGAAAAGAATGCTGAAAGTCTCATTATTGAGAATGCAAGCTCGCTTGCAAACGGAGTCCAGGCATATTTTTCGACTCCTTCAAGACAGGCAATGACCTTCGAGAACAAAAATATGTCTCTCGAGTATGCACTTTCGACCGATAAAAAGCTTGTAAATTCTATCAAAAATAAAGACGGCTTCTCTTATATCGAAAACACGATGGACGTGTTCATCACCCTGGAAAACGGTAAGACCTATTACGGCTCTAAATCTACGAGCAATGCCACCGCAAATATCTACCGCTTTGGCTATTATTTTTACGAGATGCGCTTTGAGGAGCAGCTTTTCTCCAGCGGTGTTTCTATTAGTAGCACTAAAACGCTTGCTCATCACAAGGTATTCCGAGCAAATCATATCGAAAGCTACGAAACCGTCGGAAAATCTCTTTCCGTGACTAATTCGACCAGCGGGACAGACCCATATTTGATCTTCGGTGACAATTATCTCGGCTTCAATCTCCCTGCTGACAGATATCAGTTTTTAAAGATATCTATGACGGCAGATGAATCAACCGCTTCAAGAGGCGAGCTTTACATCGTGGCGGGAGATAAAACCGGATTTACTTCCGATCAGTTCGTTGCCTTCAACATCATGAACGACGGCTCAGCGCACGAATATCTCATTCCCCTTACTTCTATTGTCGGATATGAGAACAGATTGAAGGGTATCCGCCTCGACGTCAACGGCCCCGGAGCGACCTATCAGATACATTCTATGGAGCTTGTATCGGCTGATCTTGACGGCGCACCTACCGACCTTAGTATTGCAAGAATATTCAACACCTATTCCGATAAGATGCACCAGGTGCTTCAGGTAGCCGCCGCAAAGGAGACCTCCAATATTGCGGCTATCGGATTTACCACCGATATCAAAGCCGACACCGTTTCCTCTATCGTAATTATGAACAAGGACGGTTCTACTGTATCCAAGCTTGAGGACGTTACCGATTGGGCAAACGTTGCGGCTGTCGGATTTGACGTAAAGAATGCCGGAGTATTCGGATATATCCTTCCCTATGACGGAGAAGGCGGAAGGATCGAAGTCACTCTTAATGACGGCGTTTACAATATTCTGCAGACCCGCACCCCCGGAAACGGAACCATTATTCCCTCAAGAGGTGCATACGACACCAAAAACGATTATTACACCTCGGTAGTTCCCTATAACCAGAATGACTTCTATATGGGCAACCGAATCTATACCGATTCAAATCACGATTTCGCCGCTTTCCTTCACGAGGCTTACTGTGAGACCCATCCTCTGAGTGACAAAAACTTCAGCGTATCCGATAAATCCACAAACGGTTTTTACGTTGGATACGATGCCCGCCGCGGAATCTATAAATTCTCTGTCGCAGGTGCGCCTAACTTCAATATTCCTTATTTTGAGACTCCCAATAAGCACTATAGCGTTTCGTTCTCGGTAAGAGGCGACAAGCTCGACAGAAGGGTCTACCTTATGACCGCAACCACATGCGGTTCTCTCGAGTGTGCCGTTCTTCTCGATAAGAACCAGATGGTGCTCCCCGTTCCCATGGAGGTCGGTAAGAACTTCAGCGAGGCAGGCGGAGAAAGAAATCTTTTCAACATCAATGACGAGACCTACGGTGAGGCTATTTTCCCCATGGTGATCGAGGCCAACGAAAAGAGCTCTTACACCATTCTGAACATTTATCAGAATTGGGGTAATTTCCCTCTTAAGCAGATCTCCTGGATCCAGTTCCACTCTCCCTACTATCATCTCTCGACCGGTGTTACCGAGACCAACTGTATCCTTCCCTGGTACTACACCAAGAACGCCAAGGGACTCAACACTCTTCCCGATTTCCGTACCATGTCCGCTCCTTTTTGGGACAATCAGCCCCAGCATAACAGCTGTGGTGTTCACATATGGCTCAACTATAACGACGCTAACGGAAGTTACAACGTAACATCCGAAAACACCAAGGATATTATCGATTCCTACGGCCCTACCTATGCAGACGTCAAAATGGACTACATATCCGACGACGGAAAGATCAAGCTCTCGTACGTTCACACCGAGATGCCTCAGACTGACGAAAACAGAACCTTCTACGAAATAACCTATGAGGTTCTTGAAGACGTTACCATCAATGATTTCAGAAACAATTTCCAGTTCTATTCCACGTACCCCAATAATCCTTCGGGTAACTACCGAAAGATCGGCTATCTTGATGAAAACAATGAAAGTCAAGTTGTTGATTCGGTGCTGTCGGTCACTACCGACGGAAGTGGTAATAACGTAGTTTCATTCGGAGAAGCTAAGTCTTACGTTCTCGGCAACGAATGTCCTTATTTCTCATTCTTTGATATGGACGGTGCTGACCCCAACCACCAAGAGGGATATGCAAATCTTGCATTCCTCATTTACAACTATGATCTTGTTATCGGCGGTGAAAGATCCGACGCTAACTTTATGATCACAAACACGGGCAGAAAGGTCCAGCTCACTCTTGACCTCGGAGACGTTAGTCTCAAAAAGGGCGATACATTCAAGATCAACGCCATCCTTCTTCCCTGGGGATCTCAGGAGCTTGACCGCGACTATGCTGATCCTAACAATCCCGATCCCAATGCCGTATACTACGACACCGTCATCGATGAAGCCACCGGACTTCAGTATATGGACAAAAACGTCCGTGACGTAAGAGAAAATACTCTTCTCAATCCCGTTAAGCTTACCGCAGGCGCTAATTCCACAGCGATCGAATCCGTATTCGTTCCCAAGGTAAGAACCACCGACGGAAAGAGCGCGGAATTTACTGTGTCGGGCGGTCACAACAATATCGCCGTAAGAGCTTACGGATTCACCAAGCTCACCGTTCCCAAGGTTGAAGAGTTCATTGACGGCGAATGGAAGGAATATGCTCTCAGCTCGGCAAGCAATCCCGACAAGGGCGGCTATTTCCATTACTATGACGGATATATGGCTCACTACGACAGCGACGGAACCTACTCGTATTCCTTCGTGTTCTCTATGGATAACGGTGACGCCAGAAAATTCAGGATCACCACCGACACCGAATTCAAGGGATGGCCCAGCGAGCCCGTGATCGATGAAAAGAGACCTGACCTTCTTAACATTTTCGTTGATCATCAGGAAATAGTCAGTAACGTATCTCCCTATTGGGTAAGTGACGCGATAGTTTCCGAGGACGACACCTACGTTTCCCTCTTCGGAACCGGACCCGATGCGCTGAATCACAACGGAGGTAAGGTCACCGAGGGATATCTTACGGGATACGAAAATACCGCTTCTCCCTCTGAATCGGGTCACCTTCTTGTTTTGAAATACAGGATCCCCACTACCAACTCGCTCTCTATCGACAAATTCGAGTTCTTTACAAGCACGGTCAACGGAAAGCCTGCATCCGCCAATATGATTTCTACCAATCAAGTACAAAACGACGGTGAATGGCACGTTCTCGTTATCGATCTCAGCAAGATCGAAAATGAGAATTTCAAAAAGGAATTCGTTGCCGATAACGACGGAAAGTACAAGGCTCAATTCATAAGATTCGACTTCTTTGATAAGTGTATGAACACCGAGGACTATATCGACGTGGCTTATTTCGGCATTGATAACAGTCTCGACGATATCCTTGAAATGCTTGTTGCTGAGGAAACGAATTACGTAAGACAGTTCACTCTTATCGAGGGATCCAAGAAGCTTCTTATCAACGTTGGTACGGGAGAGGTTGTCGATAGCTCAGCACCCAAGCTTGAATCCTTTATCCACCCCGATTGCACCGATTTCACGGTATCCGATCTTGATTTCGCAACCTGTGTTGACGGAATAAACGGCAAAACTTTTGGCGGTGGCGCAAACTCAAAGACCTTTGCTGAAAACGACATAAACAAAGCCCCCATCACGCTCAACTTCAACGGCTCTACCATTGCCGCTCCCGAATATGACAGTCCCACCCTGCACAACGGCACTTATCTGGTTATCTCCGGATGGGCGGTTATCGACGGCGGTGTATCAAAATACGTGTGGTCGGCAGACGGTGGAAAGACCTGGAACGATTGCGTAGGCTACAAGCAGATTCCTTCCGCGGTCAGTGGCGCTCACCTGACCAATGCCGCAAACCGTATAGGCAAGAAAGACAATTCCCCCTTCACTACCGACGACGACAAGACGTACGGACTCTTCCAGGGTCTCAATGCCCTCAATCCCAAGGGTATTGCCGCCGATCTGAAGGATTACGTCGGCCAGACAGCTCATATCATTTTCGCGGCAGTTCCCGCTAAAGCTACCGATACCCTTTGCCTCATCGCATACGTCACCGACGTAAAGGTCGTAGCCCCCGAAGAGATAACGGTTGGTCCTACATATAGCGAATACATCAAGGAAGGCTCGGGATATTCTGCATCCAAGCTTCCCTTCGCGGCTTGCATTGACCGCGTTATTACTACCAGACACGGTGTTCATGTTACAAGCAACGGTACGGTTTCCGTTTTTGCATACAACGGCTCTCCCGTAGCCTCGGCAAGCACTCCGGATCACGTAACTACTCCCGGAACCTATCTCGTGTTCTCGGGTTGGGCGGTTGTAAGAGGCGGTGTCAGCGGACATATGTGGTCTGCTGACGGCGGAGCAACGTGGCATAGTGTGGAGTTCTACAATAAAACCGCTTGCGCTAACGCAAGTTCGGCTATACTTGATGCGATCAACAAGAAGGGACTTCCCCACACGTTTACCGCGGACGATGCCACAAACGGAGCTTTCCAGGCACCCAACGACATGACCAAGGTTGAAGGACTTGCAGCTAATCTTGAGGCTTACTCCGGACAGACCGTTGACGTTATTTTTGCGGCGGTTCCCAAAGCTGATCCCATGACGCTTTGCGTAATAACGGTAGTAACAGGCGTTAAGGTTCCGTAAAATCAAATTCAAATTATAATTTTTGCCGCACAGAGGATCGCCTCTGTGCGGCTTGCTTTTGTTGGAAATTTTTGAAATAATTTAATTATTCATTATTTGTTAATTGACTTTTTTATATAAATATGATATAATTTATACAATAGTTGTGATTGAGTTTGAGCAGATGTACTAAGTGCACAAATAGTAGCGTACTTTTTTGTGCACTTAGTACATCTGTGTATTTTCAAACCACTTATGACTTCAAAAAATTTTTACTCACCCCGAAAGGAACAAACTTATGAGCAGAAAATTCTTGTCAATTGTTTCTATGCTTTTAGCTTTGTTGATGGTTCTCGGTGTGCTTGCTTCGTGCACGTCCGGAGGAGTTGAAAACGAGTCCTCCGATGAATCCTCGCAGGAAAGCAGCGAAACCTCGGAAAGCTCTACTCCCGAAGGCGGAAGTGATGAGGAATCCGACCCCATCCTTATTTCCGGCAATAATTCCGAGCTTATCGATCTCTCGAATAAGCTTGCGAACGGAGTTTCTCCCTATTACACCGATAGCTCCAGAAACGAGCTTACCATTGAAAATATGGAGATGAAGCTTGGCTACAACATGACTCACGTAGGTGAGGGAATGCTTGTATCTCATATTTCCAACAAGGATGGACATAGCTACATCAAAAACACTATGGACGTCTTTATTCAGACTAGCGAAAGTGATGAATATTACTATGCATCCGGTTCCGCAAATATCGCCAGCGTTTTGCAGAACATATACAGATACGGTTACTATTATTACGAGAACCGTCTCGAAAACCAGACCTTCATAACCGAAATCGTTCCTACAAATGAAAGAACTCTCAATATTTCCAATCTCGCATCAAACAATATTGATGACGTTCGTTCCTTTAAGTCTGAAGACGGCTCGAGAGGTATTTCCTACATTATTAACGGTGGAGACCCGTGGATACACTTAAACGGAACAGCTCTCGATACCCAACATTACGATTATCTTGAGGTAACAATCAAGGCCGAGGCTACAAACGGAACCTGCGAAGTATTTATCATTGCAGGCGACAAGGGCGGATTCACTCAGGATCAGATGGAGACCATTAGTCTTCATACTGACGGCGAGACTCACACTTACCGTATTCCTCTCAATCAGTTCAGCGGCTACAAGGGCACCTTGAGGGGCATCAGATTTGACGTTAACGGAGTTGTTGGCTCCAAGGTAGAGATCTCCTCTCTTAAAGTATTCAAGGGCGAAAACATAGGTGTTGACGATCTTGCTATTCAGCGTTCCTTCCTGACATATTCCGATAAGCTCCACCAGATCATTCAGGTGGCTGCATATAAGGAGAAGGAAGGCATCAAGAAGATCGGTATGATCACAAAGATCCCCGTTGATTCTGTTGATAAGATGATAATCAACGTAAAGTCTCCCAAGGGCGACAGCACTCTCTACAGTGAATTAAGCAGCAAAATAGCTTGGGGACACGTTAAATACGTAGGCTTCGATATAAAGGGCGCAGGCGTATTCGGTTTCATCCTTCCCTATGATGGCTCGGGCGGCAGCATCAAGATAACCGAGGAAGACGGCAACTACGTGATAGAACAGTCTAAGGTTCCTTCCGGCTATAAGCTTCTTCCCTCCTGCGAATATCATCCCGATAAGAAGGCCAATGAAGGAAGATACCAGACGATCGTTACTAATAACGCAAACGACTTCTATATGGGTCAGCGTATTTATACCGACACCAATCACACCTTCGATCAGTTCATTTACGAGGCTGAGTGCGAGATCAATCCTCTGACCAATGAAAATATAACGGTCGACGTAATTAACTCCGACTCCGGAACCTTTGCGGGATATGATCCTCTCCGCGGTTATTACAAGTTCACCGTTGCGGGAACCGGATTCAATCAGGCATTCTCCAAGTACCCCAACAAGCACTACTCGGTCAAGTTCACCGTAACCGGTGACAAGTATGACCGACAGATGTACTTTATGTCCTACACCTCCTCGGGTCAGCTTGAGTGCGCGGCGCTTCTTGACGATAAGCAAATGCTTCTTCCCATTCCGCTTGAGGTTGCAAAGAACTTCATAGGCGACGGAGAAAACACCATATATAATAATGAAGACCGCGCTTACGGCGAGACCTTCTTCCCGATGATCGTCAAGGCAGGTGAAACCAAGGGATATACCGTTGTAAACCTCTATCAGAACTGGGGTAAGTCTCCTCTCAAGCAGCTTTCCTCTATTCAGTTTCATACCCCCTATTATCACCTTTCAACCGGTGTAACCGAGACCAACTGTATAGTTCCCTTCGCGGTCTGCGGTCCTGCACTCCCCGACTTCAGAGGTATGTCTGCTCCCCACTGGAAAAGTCAGCCTCAGCACACCAGCGGCGGCGGACACTCATTCCTTACATATACCGATAACACAGGAATGTACAATACCAGCGATACGACCGGCGTTAAGATCGACTCTTACGGTCCTACTTATGCAGATATCTCACTGGATTATATCTCCTCTGACGGAAAGATCAAGGCAACCTATACTCATATGGAAATGCCTCAGACCGATGAGAACAGAAGCTACTACACCTTGGAGTACGAGGTTCTTGAGGACTTGAGCATTACTGATTTCAAGAACAAGTTCAGATTCTACTACTGTTCCGATAACAACTCCACCGGCTCTTATCAGAAGATCGGTTATCTCGATGAGAATAACGAATATCAGGTAGTTGACGCAACGAAGAATGAGACCAAATCCTACGTTCTCGGTGATGAGTGTCCTTACTTCTCCTTCTTCATGATGCCCGACTGGATGAGAGACAATCCTCACGCAGAGGGATACACCAACCTTGCATTCCTCATCTACGATTCCGAATTCATTATGGGTGGAGAAAAGATCACTCCTAACTTCTATATCAGAAACGGCAAGAATACCATTTCTCTCTCCCTTAACCTCGGAGACGTTGAGCTTAAGAAGGGCGACACATTCACTATCAACGCAATTCTTATGCCTTGGGGCTCTCAGGAGCTTGAGGATGATCCTGCGAACAGATTCAATGCTGATCACACCAACGGCTATACCGAATACACCTACAGCACCGTCCTTCCCGACGGAACGCTTTACATGGACAAGAACGTTCGTGACGTAAGAGAAAACACTCTTCTCAATCCCTTCAAGCCTACCGCTGACAAGGATTGTGAGGTGCTTGAATCTCCCTTCGTTGCGAAGCTCAAGACCACTAACGGTAAGACTGCTGAATTCACACTTTCGGGCGGTCACAACAATAACGTCGTAAGAGTTTACGGATTTGATAAGCTCACCGCTCCTTACATTGAGGAATACGTTGACGGCGAGTGGAAGGAATTCGTAGTATCCTCCAAGGATACTCCCGATGCCTACGGCTTCGCTCATTTCTATGACGGCTATATGGTAAATTACGACGGTGACGGAACCTACTCCTACTCCTTCGTAGTACCTATGGATCACGGCGCACCCAGAAAGTTCAGAATCTCCGCTGCGGAAGACTTCCAGGGTTGGCCCAACGTTGATGAGGGCGACTCCGGAATAATCGAAGATCCTATCAATTACTTCCTCCAGCCTCAGGAGATCTTGCTGAACACCGTAACCTCTACAAGCATTGCAGGTGCTGAGCTGTCTGCTGACAAATCCTCCGTCAGCCTCTTCGGTCACGCAAGCGTTGCCGAGACCTATTATCACTTCTTCAAGAACGATACTACCGAGCCTCAGGTTACCGGACAGTACGTTGTGGTTAAGTACAAGGTTCCTACCGGAATGAACAATATTTCCCAGTTTGAATTCTTTGCAACCACCGATCTTTCCTACACTGCGGCAACTGCTGACCACAGCGTTAGAGTAAACGCTATCACCGATGACCAGTGGCACGTGATCATAATCAACCTTGCAGACAAATGCAAGGAGGGCGTATTCACTGCCAATAAGAATGGCGAATACGTTGCAAGCTTCGTCCGTTGGGACTTCCTTAACCAGAAGGTTACCAAGGACATGTATCTCGAGATCGCATACTTCGGTCTTCACGATAACCTTGAAGACATCTATGCATTGGAGCTCAACAAGGAGATAGTTCCTTCCGAAACTCCTCAATACATTGAGCTTGTTGAAGGCAACAAGACTGTAAAGATCGATCCTACTACCGGAGAGGAGTATATCCCCTCCTACGTTCACAAGGACTCCGGATACAAGATTTCTGACGTTGATTACTTCTCTTGGGTAGACTTCGTTAACAGAATAAATTGTTCGTTCGGCATGAAAAACGGTGACACCGTAGTCGAAAAGGCTAATCCCACCTTTAATACCATTGGAGACGGACTCCTCGCTCTTACCGGATGGTGCGTAGTTGAGGGTGGCGTTGAAAAATACGTATGGTCTGCAGATGGCGGTAAGACATGGAACGATGCAGTTACTTATAACAATATCCCGTTAATAAATTGCAATGATGACATGTTCAAAACCTACAAATGGAGAAAGGGATACAGCACATTTGCAGGTCCCGGAAACATAGGTGGCGAGGAGACTGTTATCAAGGCTTTGGATCCCAATACCGATTATCGCGCTAACGGTAACTTTGCCGGAAGCGGCGGAATCTGCGCTGACCTGAAAAACTACTACAATCAGGGTGATAAGGTAAACGTAACGTTCGCGGCAGTTCCCAAGGCGGACACCTCTTCCCTCTGTATTATCGGTCACGTTACCGGAGTTACCGTTTTTGTAGCTCCTCCCATTGAACCCAGTGAGACCGTGAACAAGGTTATCGGACCTCAGGATATCAAGGGTCAGTTGACCAATAAGCCTCAGAACCACGTTGGAATCAGCGGAATGGAGATCTCGACCGACGGCGACTACGTAAGGATCAACTCTGTTGCCGGTAAGGCAGATAGCTACACTACCGTAATGACCGGTAATACCGCTCACACAGGTCAGTATCTCTTCATCAAGTACAGAATTCCCACTAATTATTCCACACTTAATTATTTCGAAGTATTCACCAGTACCGTAAACGCTCACTTCCAGGGTGGCGACAACTTCAGATTCAACGTTGAGCAGGACGGCGAATGGCACGTAGTGATCGTAGACGTTACTCAAAAGCTTGGCTCTACGAAATTTGCTCCCGGTACCGATGGCAGATATCTTGCAAAGTATCTCAGAATTGACGTATTCGATACCGCTCCCTCTGCAGGCATGTACGTAGATATCGCCAAGGTAGGCTTCGCTGATAACCTCGATGTTATATACAAAGAGATATGCGCTGACATGGAATTCGTTACCGTTGTCGGAAATAAGACTATGAACATTAATCCCTCAACAGGCGAGAGCTACGTTAAGTCCTATATCGATCCCTCCAACGCTCAGGGCTATACTCAGTCCGACGTTGAATTTGCCGGATACGTCGATATGATCAACGGAATGGGTGGAAATAAGGGAACCAACAAATCGATCCGCGCTTCTATTAACCACACGAAGGATGTCCTTGAATTCGCAGATCACAGCGGAACCACACTTGAGGGTACTCAGCTTCTTACCTACACCGGTTGGCTTGTAGTAAACGGCGGATTTGACAAGATCGTTTGGTCTGCAGACGGCGGTAAGACCTGGCATGACACCGAGTTCTATATCAATCAGGGCTTCGGCAAGGGCGCAGATGCTCATTTTGATCAGCTGTTGGCAACCGGTGCCACCGTTAACGACAAGACGGCTTCTCTCAATAAGGTCGTCTTCCAGGGTAGCGAAGGTGGCGGAGTTAAAACTCCCGGTGTTGCGGCAAATCTTGCAGAATATGCAGGTCAGAAGGTTAACGTAACCTTCGCGGCAGTTCCCACTACCGATCCGGACGGTCTCTGCATTCTTCTTCACGTGACCGGCGTTTCGGTTCCCGCAAATTAATATTATCGATCCCCTTTCAGGGCTTGCTTTCGGGCAAGCCCTTTTTTTAAATCAAAAATATGCTGTCAAGACATCAAAAAAACAAAGATTTTTAAGCGACGCCGCAAAATATCATCAAATTTATTAAGGATTTTTTATAATTATTATTGTATAATATAATAAAAGCGACATTAACGTGCGAAACTGTATCAAAAACCGTTTCAGAAAGGATTTTTTATGAAAAAATCAACTCTTGCACTTATATCACTCATTTTGGCTACCGTTATGATAGCGTCTTCTCTTGCCGCCTGCACAGGCAGTGGCACTACCGAAGAGACCAACGAATCCGAGGAAAGCAGCTCGGTTGAAAATAACGGTAACGGAGAGTCTGAGAAAGAAAGCTCCTCCAATGAAAGCGAATCTACGGAAGAGATCCAGAAGGCGGATTCCAAGCCTCTGGAGGGTCCTTATGCATCTACCGTTAAGTTATCCAATAGCTATGCTAACGGTGTAAACGTTGCCTATCCCTCTGCCTCCAGAGACTCTATACTTATCACTAATCAAAATATGTCGCTCACCTACAATACTCATTCTTTTAAGGATAAGCTTGTAGGATCTATCAAAAATTCCGCAGGTATGTCCTATATTACCGACACTATGGACGTTTACGTAAAAATGGCGGAAAACGACAACGTTTTCTATGCTTCCAAGTCACAAAATCCCGCCCTTATGAACGTATATCGCTACGGATATTACTATTATCAGGTGCTTATTGACAACCAGGATTTCACAAGCAGCTTCAAGGTAGACAAGGAGCTTGATCTTGGACTCGGAAAGCCCGACGGTTTTGGAAATATGAAGGAAGCCACCTCCTCTGACGGAGACGCTATTGCATATACCGTGATCGATACCTATGACCCACAGATACGCTACACCTCCTCCTTTACTCCCTTTTCAGCCGCTGAATACGATTATATTGCCGCAACCATAAAGGTTTCGGGCAAGAGCACGTCTATCGTTTCCGCTACCGCTTGGATCAAGGCAGGAAGCGAGGTCAATTTCGGCAAGCAAAGCACCTCTTTGAGACTTGCCGCAGACGGAGAATATCACACTTATTATTTCAGACTCAGCGGTGTGCCCGATTATACCGGAAACGTTACAGGACTTCGTTTTGACCTTGACGGACTTGTGGGTGATACCTTTGAGATCAAGGACATAAAGGCTGTAAAGGGTAACACCAACGGCGCGCCCATGCTGGGACTTAACAGAATTTTCAACACCTATTCCGATAAGCTGGTTCAGACTCTTCAGGTAACTGCAAAGGTCGATACTACCGGAATTGAAGAGATCGGTATGATCACTAAGATCAACTCCGATACCGTAGATAAGCTTATAGTCAAGGATGCAAGCGGCACAAAAACCTCTCTAGACGGTATTGATTGGAGCTCGGCAGAATACGTAGCCTTTGATATAAAGGACGTTGGTATTTTCGGTTACATTCTGCTTGCAGATGAGACGAGCGGAAAGCTTACCGTTTCTCTTGAAAACGGCAATTACGTTATAACTCAATCCCGTGCTCCCGAGGGTAATGCTATAATGAAGCCTACGAGCGTTACGGTTAATACCAAGGACTTCTATATGGGTCAGCGAATCTATACCGACGAGGCCCACGATTTCACCGCTTTCCTCAACGAAGCTTATTGCGAGAGAAATCCCCTCCCTGCTGAAAATATTACCGTTGATTACGAAAATTCAACCAAGGGCGCTTATATCGGATATAACGCGCTTCGCGGCACTTACGAATTCACACTTGAAAGCTCGGGATTCGGCACGGCGTATTATTACGAACAGAACAAGCACCACGGTGTAAGATTTACCGTCAAGGGCGACGGATATGACAGAATTATTTATATCCAAAGTACTCTTGAGGACGGTCAGCTTGAAAGCGCGGTTGTTCTCGATGAATACAATCTCCTGCTCCCTATACCCGTCGAAGTCGGTAAAAACTTTTCCGACGGCGACTATACCATTCACTGGTTTATAGACGACACTTACAGCGAGACCTACTTCCCTGTGTCTATCAGTGGCAACGAGGAGCAGACCTACAATCTCATCCATCTTTATCAGAACTGGGGCAGATATCCTCTTAAGCAGATATCCTTTATTCAGTTCCATTGTCCCTATTATCATCTGTCCACAGGTGTTACCGAAACTAACTGTATCGTAAACTGGTACACCACCAAGAGCTCGCGAAACATTTACTCGGTGCTCCCCGATCACCGTCCCATGTCCGCCCCTCTATGGTCAAGCGAGCCTCAGCACACCTCAGGTGGTAGCCACGGATTCCTTGAATACACCGATGCTGACGGCAATTACAGTGCAAGTGAGAACGTTAAAAACGAGATCACCTCTTACGGTCCTACCTATGCCGAGATCGTTATGGACTATATCTCCGACGACGGCAAGATAAAGGTCAGCTACACTCATATGGAGATGCCTCAGACAGACGAGAACAGAACCTACTACACGATGAAATACGAGGTTCTGGAGGATATAAGCTTTGAGAATTTCAGAGAAGACTTTACATTCTATACCGTTGCTCCCAAGGATAATCTGAAGTATCAGAAGCTTGGATATCTTACAAACAAAAATCAGCACTCTGTAAAACCCGTAAATCCTAAGAATTCGCCGAGAAGCTACGTCTTAGGTAACGATTGCCCCTACTTCTCACTTTTCCAGGCAACCGAGGACTCGGCATCCAAAAATGACTACGTAAATCTTTCCTTCCTTATTCTTAATTCCGACTTTGTAATAGGCGGTGATAAGGTTGAACCCGCGTTTATTATTCACGACTTCAACAACACCGTCAAGCTCTCACTTGATCTTGGTGCAACCACACTCAAGGCGGGCGACACCTTTACGATCAACGCGATAATCCTTCCTTGGGGATCTCAGAAGACGGTCTACGAGGGAGATATAAACGACATTGAATTCAAGCCCAATCAGAACGTTATCGACGTCCGCGAGAATTCTTTGCTTGATCCCTTCAGGGCAACGGCTGTCAAGAATTGCGTTATAAGCAAAGAAAGCGCTTTCTTGCCTATCGTTCAATCCACCAACGGCAGAGATGCAGAGTTTACTCTCTCAGGCGGTGCGAACAACTGCACAGTTAAGCTTGAGGGCTTCACCGATCTTACCATCCCCACAGTTTATGAGTTGAACGAGGAGGGTCAATGGGAAAGATACAATCTCAGCTCTCACTTCTATCCCGACAACAGCGGATTCACCAACGATTACGACGGCTACGGCGTAAAGTATGAGGAAGACGGACTTTTCTCCTACTCCTTCGTTGTGAAAATGACTCCCGGTAAAGACCGAACCTTCAGATTCGTAGTTGACGAAGAAGAATACCGCAATAACCCCGAGGTAGAGCCCGAGAATGGCGGCGAGGATATAATCCCACCTGCAGAGCTCGTTGAGGGTTATAACCGCTATTTCGATGCCGACACCATCAAGATAGCAACCGGCGAGGGTAACAGTAAGATGGGTAAGGTAGAGGTGCTTTCCGATTCTACCGGAAAATTCATCAGAATGTACGGAACCGGCACTCAAGACCCCTACTTCTATCTCTATTCTGCGGCTAATGAGGAGGATCCTCTTCCCACGGGTCAGTTCTTCGTGTTCAAATACAGACTTGCATCCACTAACACCGATAATAACTGGATGACAATATTCTCCAGCACCGAGAAGATGACCGCCGCGACCTCCACCACCATCAAATATACAGATATGGCTAAGGACGATCAGTGGCACGTTGTGATCATCAACTACGCTCTCACACAGCCCGATTCCTTTATGAAGGCAAAGGACGGCGGATACTATGCTAAGCACCTGCGCTTCGACGTATTCGGAACCAGCTTCCCGAGCTCAAGCTACATCGATTTCCAGTATATGGCATTTGACGATAGCTTTGACGAAATACTCGCGGCAAACCTCGACGTTGATTCCGTCACATATTTCGACGGTGACTTCTACACCGTCAAGACCGACGGCGGCAAGATGCCCGAAAAGATCGTGATCGAGGACGATACCAGAACATACGACACACCCTTTAATCTCTATTATAGCGCGCGTATGCTGGCACACCGCTTCTTAAACTCTGCAGCAGGCGTAAGCGATCATCTTATTGAGCTTGTCGAAACTCCTGATAGCTCTTACGTTACACTTTGGGGCAATACAGAAGAGCCTCCCAATGAATCCTATCTGAGATTCTACGTTGACAACGCGGCATCCGTCGCAACGGGACAGTATCTCGTTATAAAGTATAAGACTACCATAGATTCTTATATGGAGGTCTACGCCAGCACAGAAACCGCATCTCCAAACAACGATGAGCGCGTAGGAATCGACAGAAACAACAAGCTTTACGTAAATAACGGAGAGTGGCAGATAGTAATCATCGATCTTGGATCGCTTCTTACAAAGGACTCAAACCCCGACGATGCAAATTCCAGAGGATTCAAGGCATCTGCTGACGGCAACTATTACGCAAAGGTATTGCGTATAGATCCCTTTAACTCCAAGAGCGCTCACGAGACCGGTCTTGGTGTAACGTTCGGCTTCATCGGAATCTGCGGTGATGATGCGCTTGAGGATGCGATCAGGTTTGACACAAGCGCCTCTGCTGTGCTCTTCTATGACGGCACGCTTACCGCATTTGATCCCAATACCGGCGCCGTAATTGAGAATTATGAGACCCCCGAAGTAACTCCTTCTGCTCCGCCTACTCCTCCTGCTGAGGAAGAAACTACAACCGCACCCGTCGAGCCTGAACCCGAGGAGCCTGCCGAAAAGGTAGAAGGCTACAACAGATATTTCGGCTCTGACGTTCTTTCGGCTAAAGGCAGCACAGGTAGCGGAATGGGCAGGGTTGAAACTATCACCGAGGACGGTGTAAGCTTTACCCGATTCTACGGTACGGGCACAAAGGATCCGCAGTTCTATCTTTACAGAGCCTCGCAGGACAGCGAAAAAACGCCCACGGGACAGTATCTTGTATTTAAATACCGCCTTCCCGACGGATGCACCGATAACAACTGGATCGATTTCTTTACCAACACCACTACACCTAATGCGGCAAACAATTATTCGATTACTTACTCCAAAATGATCAAGGACGGCGAATGGCACGTGGTAGTTTTCGACCTTGCGAAATCAAAGCCCGGCACCTTCATTGTGTCTGAGAACGGCGGATACTACGCACAGCACTTGAGAGTAGATATTTTTGGAGGAGCATTCCCCGAAAGCGTTTACATAGACGTAAAGTTTATCGCATTCGATGACAGTCTTGACGAGATACTTGAGGCAAATAAGGATCTCGGAAGCATTTCTTACTACGACGGTGAATTTCATACGCTGAACACCGATGTCGTTTCGGATTAATACAGAATAGCAAAATATATTTCAAAAACTCCCCTGCCGTATGGCAGAGGAGTTTTTGTATATAAAAAACTATTAAATTAAATATACTCCATATAAATGACTTCTATATCAGTCGCAAAGAAAAAAGACTTAAATTCCACTGTGTTGGTTTCGGGAATGAACTGGCAAATAAAAAATGGATACAAGCCATTATTTGTTTCAATTCTATAGATCAAGTATATCTGATCTTTTCCATTCTCCTCAAAAACCAAAAATTTGTAATTGAAATAATCAAGACCTTTCAGCGCTTCGCCGAAATCGCTATTAAGCAGCATTTCATTGTAAATACAGTATTTTGTGTTTTTATCGTTATTGATGATTTCAATAAAATCAGTGGAACGATTGCAAAAATAATTCTTTTTTGTGTTTTTTTGATAATCAGAAAGCGATTTATTGTTACCCTCTGACACGGTTATATACTCTCCACTGATAATATCAAAAGAATCAATTATTCGCGATGATTCATCAAATGCGTTTTTTTCATAATGCTGCACATAAAACGTATTTTTATCTGCCGTTGCCCAAGGATGTGTTTTATATCCGCTTTTTTCAAAAATCAATTTTTTGTTATTTCCGTAATAATCACATTCATAGACACAAAAGGAAAAATCAAACGCTCCATTTTCTCTTGATGTTGAAAAATACAGTTTGCCGTTTGCAAACAGATAACCGTTGTTTAAATCTTCATTTTCAATGATATTGTAAAGCTTTAAAGTATGGTCGGCAAAATAAAACTCTCGTCCATCACAAATAGCAACTACATTATCATCCGGGGAATAGGCATCAAATCTTTGCTTTAATTCTTCCCCACTGGGACCGCAAGAAGCAAAGCTCAAAATCAAAAGCATCAAAAAAATAACCGACATTAATCGAAGTTTCATTGTTTCCACCCCTAATTAATAGTTTCCTATATTTTAATACTAACATAGAACTTCACTTTTGTCAATAGGGGATCAAAATAAAATATAAGTTTACAAAATTTACAAAATTCAACCTACAAACTATTTACAAATTATATTTTTTGTGGTATAATGATATATTACAAAAGTTCTTTAAAAAGGAGGGGTTGTTATGTCAGAAAACGAAAAGAAAGACTTTGGTGGCGATGATTTTTGGAATCTTGACGAATACGCGAAGAAAAAAGCGCCCAAAACTCCTGTTAAGCAGTTTTCCAAAAGCGCAACCCAAGCGGTTGAAATTGGCGGTGTTGATAAAAACGGGGGCTCACCCGTAAGCTTTTCCGACAGCAGGCTTTCAACAAAAGATTCAGACAGTACCATCACAAGGTTTATCCCTCCCCACAAGGATTCTGTATTTTCGAAAAAATACGTTCTATTTGAATATGAGCCGCAAAATCCTCTTATAAAAAGCGTTAAGATCTGCGCCGACAGACCTGACGAAAAGCTTTTCCCCGAAACGAACCTTTTTATAAGAGAGCGTCGCGCCCTGCTTAACCGAAAAGCATCGGAATGCCCTCACGCTACCTATTATTCCTATTCTCCGCGCTACTCACAGATGAGCCGCGCCCAGCTTTCTTATTACCTATGGTGGCGCGAAAATACAAGAAACGGCATATTCCTTAAGGCCGACGAATCCTATATTATTCTTTACGCCTATGAGCTTGCGGCAACGGGCGAAGGCGAGGACAAGCAAGCCGCGCTTGATATGCTTTGCGCCCTTCTGAAAAATTACACCGAAAAGGATATAAACGTGGTTTTCAGAATGATGATACGGGATATTATCTGCGACTTTTGTCTCATTCACGGTTTATCAGCTCCTTTGGAGCAGCTTTCGGGCGTGGGTCGGATACTGACGGCAAACGCGTTTTTGCCCGAATTTTTCATCGATCTTTCCGAGAATAACCGTTCTCTCGCTATGGATCTCGGTCTTCCCGCGATTTCTATGTATGACTACAGAAAAAGCAAATTTTACACACCCGAGAACAAGGAAATCTTCAAAAAAGCGATGAACGGTGCGCTTTCTGCAATGATCCGCGATGAAAACGCCTTCGGCGCGATCACATCTTTTACAAACGGAATGTACGGATGTGTGACGAGCGAGCGCAGGCCATTTGCGCGAATGATAAATATCGTCAATCGCTCAATTCGCTTTGAAATAACCTATTATCAGATCGCTAACATTCAATCGGCTGTCACCGATGCTATGCGCTACTCGGAAAATAAGCTTCGCGAGCACATAGGCATCAAAAATAAGCTTCACATAATGGCGATAAATCCCGACATCAGATCGGCATTGGATGCATTTTTCAATGAAAACTATCCCCCCATGCCCGTGGTCGACAGACGGCGCAGAGATTCAAGGATCGCCGAAGAAGAGCCTCACGAATACGATAGGTTTTACGACGTTCCAAAAACCGAGCTTTCTCCCGAGCGCGCTCTCGAGATCGAAAGAGAGTCCTGGAGCACCACAAAGATACTGACCGAGGCTTTTGGAGACGAAGGTGAAGTAAAATTCGAAGAAAGCACAACGCTCAATGCTCCCGAGCTTATAATAGAACCGATATCCGAGCCCGTGTCCACGAAGGAATCGACCGTTGAAGAATCGTTTGAAGTCGCGGCTCAATCGCAGAGCGCAGGCGGTCTTTTTGAGAAGATAAAATCCGAGCTTGGAGAAATAGCCGAGCTTATTACATTGTGCAAATCCCCTTCACCGACCGAGCAACGTCGATTTGCCTCGGCACACGGTCTGACCCTTGATGAAATAGCAGACAGAATAAACGAATGTGCCGCTGACGTCTTCGGCGACATTATTCTTGAGGACGTAGGCTCAGCTTACGGAATCCTTGAAGATTATATTGACCAATTTTAAAGTTGGAGGATAATATGAACGAAAACATACAGAATAATATGCCTCAAGTGCCTCGCCGCATACTTTCTTCCCTGCTTTCAAGTATTTCCGCGGGAGTTGTGCCGAGAGCGGGCGCGCCTTATATTGCAATAGGCAGAAAAGATGAAATACAGGCATTTCTCTCCGACCTTGAGGAGATAAACGAGGGCGGCGGAGCTATGCGCTTCCTTATTGGTCGCTACGGAAGCGGTAAGAGCTTTCTTATTCAGCTTATCCGCGGCTACGCTCTTGAGCGTGATTTTCTCACCGCAGATTGCGACCTCTCTCCCGAGAGAAAGCTGAGCGGAAGCGGAAACAGCGCAATTGCGACCTACCGCGAGCTGATGAAAAATCTCGCGTCAAAATCCTCGCCCGACGGTGGTGCTCTCCCCAAGATCATCTCCCGTTGGATAGGCAAGATACGCGGTGAGCTTATATCCGAGGACATTTCCCCCGACGATGAAAGATTCGAGCGCGAGCTTGGCAAAAGAATATACGCGGAGCTTTCCGAGCTTGAATTTTTGGTAGGCGGCTTTGATTTTGCCCGCGTGATACTTGAATACTACAAGGCAAGCGTATCGGACGGAGAGGAATCTACCGCCCGTATGAGCGCATGTCTGCGTTGGCTGAGAGGCGAATATTCCACCAAGACCGAGGCGAAGGCAGGACTGGGATTCTCGGTTTCGGTTATTATAAACGACGACAACTGGTACGATTTTCTCAAGCTTTGGGCGGTATTGTCCAAGAAGATGGGATACCGCGGACTTGTGGTATTTATCGACGAGTGCGTAAATCTTTACAAGATCCCCCACCGCGTCAGCCGCGAGAACAACTACGAAAAGATACTCTCGATGTTCAACGACACCCTGCAGGGTCGAGCTCCCGGACTTGACATAATCTTCGGCGGCACTCCTCAGTTCCTTGAGGACACAAGGCGCGGACTTTTCAGCTATGAGGCTCTCAGATCCCGTCTTTGCGACAGTAAATTTGCTCTTGACGGCTTTAAAAACCTTATCGGCCCCGTTATTCGCCTGCGCCGTCTTACCGACGACGAGCTTTTCGCGCTTATTCAGCGCATAACGGTGCTTTATTCCCAATTTTATCAGTGGGATTGCCGTGTGACTAACGAGGACAGACTGAAGTTTCTTAACATCTGCCTCTCTCGCGCGGGAGCTGACAGTATGATCACCCCCCGTGAAATGCTCCGCGACTATATGACGGTGCTCAATATTTTGATGCAGAATCCCGAAGCAAGCTTTGACGACGTTGTAGGCACTCACGTAACACTGAAGACCGCAAACGACGATCCCGACACTCTTCCCGAGGAAAACGAAAAGCCCTCAGAAGGCGCGGTAATAACAAAGAAATTCACCGCAAACGATATTGAATTTTAATTTATGGCATCTACCACCCCAAGGTAGTGACAAACAAAGGAGGACGAAATGACAGAGGCAGACAGAATATTTGAACGCTTTCCCGATTATATTCGAGAGTACATCTATTCTCACTCATGGGAATCTCTGCGCGCCGTTCAAGTAGCGGCGGCAAAAACGATATTTGACACCGAAAACAATCTGCTACTCACCTCCTCCACAGCAAGCGGAAAGACCGAGGCGGCATTTTTCCCCATTCTTTCACTTCTTAACGAAGATCCGCCCGCCAGCGTTGGAGTGCTTTACATCGCCCCCTTGAAGAGCCTTATAAACGATCAGTTTGAGCGACTTGAAGAGGTTCTTGATATGACGGGAGTCAAGGTGACTCACTGGCACGGCGACGTTGCGGCATCTCACAAAAGGCGGCTTCTGGAAAAGCCAGAGGGAATATTGCAGATCACTCCCGAATCTCTCGAGGCTATGCTTATCAACCGTTCCAACGATATTCCGCGTCTTTTCGGAGACCTCCGTTTCGTTGTAATTGACGAGATACACACACTGACAGGCACCGACCGAGGCAATCAGATAATCTGCCTGCTCTCGAGAATTGCCCATCTTATTGGATATCATCCGCGCCGCATTGCCCTCTCCGCTACTATAGGAGACCCTACTCTCGCTGCCGAATGGCTGAATGCTGATACCGGAAGAGATATAGACGTGCCCGAATTGGCTCAGGAGAAGATTCGCTGGAGGCTGGGGCTTGAGCACTTCTATATCCAAAATCCCGAGGTTGAGGCATATAAGGAGCAGCAAAAAAAGGCTCAGATTACCGAGTCAAAGCCTGATAATGATGTGATTTTCGTTGAAAAGACCGCTGACGCTCCCGACAGTCAAAATTACACCGAAAATAGCGAGGCATATGAAAAGGTTGGCGGAAGCAAGCCTTATTACATCGATCCCGGCTACGAATACGCTTACGATTGTGTAAAAGATAAAAAATCCTTGGTCTTCTCCAATTCGCGAGAGGAGACAGAATACGTCTGCGCCACGCTCCGTCAGATAGCAAGGCTACGCGGTGACGAGGACTCGCACATTCTTATTCATCACGGCAATCTCTCGGCATCGCTTCGAGAGGAAGCCGAGATGAAAATGCGCGACGATGAGGAATTTGCCGTCACCTGTGCAACGGTCACTATGGAGCTTGGAATTGATATAGGT
The DNA here is from genome assembly GCA_045122255.1 of Eubacteriales bacterium. Taxonomy (GTDB): domain Bacteria; phylum Bacillota; class Clostridia; order Oscillospirales; family CAG-272; genus SVTX01. Next base: position 31,504 of record JBGVHJ010000063.1, read on the forward strand.
CAGCTTGAACGCGTTATGCAGGTCGAAGCTCCCAACAGCGTTTCAAGCTTTTTGCAGAGGCTGGGTCGCTCGGGCAGACGAAGCCAGACTCCCGAAATGATGATGGTATTCCGCGAGGAGGAGGCTCTCCCCAACACTCCTCTGCCGCAGCTTATTCCATGGGAGCTGCTTCGCGGTATCGCGATCATTCAGCTTTACATTGAGGAACGCTTTATCGAGCCTCCCACGCGCAAAAAGATGCCCTTCAGTCTGATTTTCCATCAGACACTTTCAATGTTGGCTTCATCAGGTGAGCTTACTCCCGCGCGCCTTGCGCAAAGGGTGCTCTCTCTTCCTCCCTTCAGATTTGTAAGCCGCGAAGACTATAAAGCCCTTATAGTTTCGATGCTGAATAACGGCTTTATTGAGATGACCGAGGAAAAGGGGCTTATAGTCGGTCTTGTTGGCGAAAGACTCTTGAAGAGCTTCAAATTTTACGCGGTATTCAAGGATAGCGAGGATTTCACGGTGCGTTGCGGCTCCGACGAGATCGGAACGATAACCACTCCCCCGCCCGTTGGCGACAGATTTGCTTTGGCAGGTCGCGTGTGGGAGGTGGAGGAGCTCGACATTACAAGAAAGCTGCTTTACGTTAAAAAGGTTGACGGCAAGATGGAGGTCTCGTGGCCCGGCGACTTCGGCGAGATACACACCAAAATTTTGCGCCGTATGAGGCGGATACTTGAGGAGGACACAGTTTATCCCTATCTCAAGGAAAACGCCTTAAAACGCTTAAATCAGGCTCGTGCGACCGCTCGAAACACCGGAATGCTTGAGCACTCTCTCGTTCATCTTGGCGGCTACTCCTGGTGTCTCTTCCCTTGGCTTGGAACACGCTCCTTCCGCACTCTGCGCAAGTACATAAAGAAAAATGCCGCGGCAAATAACCTGAGCGGCATAGAGTTTGAGGGCTGCTATTATATCACCTTCAAGATGGAAAAGGTATCGGATATACAGTTCATTTCCCGTCTGCTTGACGGAGTTGAGCGCGAGGGCATCGTGTGCGAGCACCTCGTCGAGAATAGCGAGATACCCGTGTTCGAAAAATATGATAACTATATTCCCCACGACCTTCTTCGCAAGGCTTATGCCGCAGATAAGTTGCGAGCAGATGAAGCAGAAGCTCAGATACGAGCGATATTCGAAGAATTTGAATAAATAATATAGTCCCCCGACAATACTGTCGGGGGATTATATTATTCTTCGGTAACGTAATTGTAAATTATCGTTGCATTTGTGAGATTTAAATTATAAGAACCAATACTTATCGACGCCCACTCTTCTTCCGTACCAGTGTAATATACCGTTTTAAGACTTGAACAACCGTCGAACGCATATTTATCAATGCTTGTCACAGTATCGGGAATAGTTATACTCTCAAGGCTTGAGCAAGTGTCGAACGCACAATAACCAATGCTTTCTACCCCCTTGGGAATAGTTATGCTCTCGAGGCTTGAGCACTTGTAGAACGTCATGTTACAAATACTTGTTACACCTTCAGGAATATTTATGCTCTTAAGATTTGAACATCCTGAAAACGCCTCAACACCAATACTTGTAACACACTCGGGGATACTTATGCTAGTAATACTTCTGCAAGCACTGAACGCATAATCACCAATACTTGTAACACTTTTTGGAATAGTAACACTCTTCAAATAATTAGCACCAATAAATGCTGACTTGAGAATTTGCGTTACAGGCTTACCTTGGTAAGTCGACGGAATACTTATGTTGTCGAGATATGCTGTGTTTTTTCCACTAACACCATAGCTTCCGTCGGGTAAGGAATAAAAATTCAAATTAAGATAGCTACCAATATCAGCAGCATTATCTTGCTCACTTTCATCGATTTGTTGTTCTTCTTCGCTATCACACGCCACGAATATGGGCAACACAAGGAAAAAAGCTAATAAGAGAACTAAAAGTTTTGTTTTTTTCATAGTCATTTCCTCCATAATAGTAAAATGCATAATTTATACAATGTTCATAATGATTATATCACACATTGATTTTTTTGTCAACATTAAAAAATTTTTCGTCATAAACACAAAAGGGCACCGCAATTTGCGGTGCCTTTTTTGTGGGTTATCAAATATTTTTATCCGGCATTGCCGTGGTAATAAGCCTCTGTGTTCTATGTTAAAATATATGTGAATCCTTAACTGTAACTAAGGAACAAAGATTACAGAATTTTCTGTATATTTGATTATTTCGCGTAGTCGACTGCGCGGCTCTCGCGAATGAGGTTGATCTTGATCTGTCCGGGATACTTGACTTCATTCTGGATCTTCTGCGCCATTTCACGGGCGATGACCTTCATGCCTGCGTCGTTGACCTCCTCGGGCTTGACCATAACTCTGATCTCACGTCCTGCCTGAATTGCGAATGCCTTGTCGATTCCTTCAAAGCTCTTTGCGATCTCTTCAAGCTTTTCAAGACGCTTGATGTAATTTTCCATATCCTCACGTCTTGCACCGGGTCTTGCCGCGCTGATAGCGTCAGCAGCCTGAACAAGCACTGCGATAATGGTCTTGGGTTCAACGTCATTGTGGTGCGCCTCGATAGCGTGGACAACCTCGCGGCTTTCCTTGTACTTCTTAACGGCATTTACACCGATCTCAACGTGGGAGCCCTCAACGTCGTGGGGGAATGCTTTACCGATATCGTGGAGCAGACCTGCGCGCTTCGCAAGATTACTGTCTACGCCAAGCTCGTCCGCCATGATACCTGCCAGGAACGCGACCTCAATAGAATGCTTGAGAACGTTCTGACCGTAGCTGGTTCTGTACTTAAGTCTACCGAGCAATCTTACAAGCTCGGGGTTGATTCCGTGGATGCCGACCTCAAAGGTTGCTCTCTCTCCTGCCTGCTTGACAGAAACGTCAACCTCCTTCTGTGCCTTTTCAACCATTTCCTCAATTCTCGCGGGATGGATTCGTCCATCGGAGATAAGTCTCTCGAGAGCGATTCTCGCTACCTCACGTCTTACGGGATCGAAGCCCGACAGCGTGATGGTTTCGGGGGTATCGTCAATAATAAGCTCAACGCCTGTAAGCGTTTCGATCTTCTGGATGTTACGTCCTTCACGTCCGATAATTCTTCCCTTCATTTCCTCGCTGGGCAGAGCCACACTGGAAACGGTAGCCTCGGATACGTGGTCGGATGCATATCTCTGAATTGCCAAAGACAGAATGTTCTTTGCCTTTTCGTCTGCTTCTTCCTTGAACTGAGTCTCAAGCTCGTCGAGTCTCTGTGCAAGCTCATGCTTTGCTTCGGACTCAACTCTTTCAATAAGCTCTTCCTTAGCTCTTTCGGACGAATAGCCCGAGATCTCCTCAAGCTTCTTGACCTGCTCGCCGATCATTTCGTCAGCCTTTTCCTGCAGAAGCTCGTAATCCTTGATCTTCTTGTCAAGAACCTCGTTCTTCTTTTCAAGAGCCTCACTCTTCTTGTCAAGAGTTTCCTCTTTCTTGGTCAAGCGATTCTCGGTGCGTGTGATCTCGTTTCTTCTTTCCTTGATCTCACGGTCAAGCTCATTTCTCTGAGCCATAATAGTCTCTTTAGCTTCGATCAAAGACTCCTTCTTTGCAGATTCAGCATTTTTCTTTGCCTCTTCAAGAATCTTAACCGCCTCAGCCTCGGCAGAGCCGATCTTGGACTCGCCAACCTTTTTTCTGATAAGAATTCCAATCAGAATTCCCAGAGTGCCTGCTACAACAGTACAAATAACACCTACAAGGATCGGTATTCCGATCTGCAATACTTCATTAGGTATTATACTTAATGCTATTGGCATTTTCCCTTTACACCTCCTTTTCCTTTCTTTTTCTTTAAAGTCAATTTATTTTCGGTATATCAATAATACTTGTAAAAAACCGAATACATACGGTATTCTAAATATATAATTATACACCATATTATATTATATATAAAAAAATGCGTTTTGTCAATAGCTTTTTATATTGCCAATGACAAAACGCAAAAAAATTCAATGTTTTTTAATAGAAATTTAAATTATTTCAAAGGATTATTTACCTGCAACGCTCATTCCCTTTACGAGCACGTCGGGAGAGCCGAATACAACGAAGCCTGAAGGAATTCCCCACTTGACCTCATTGCCGAGAGAGTCTATATCCTTAAGAAGCTGGAAGAAGTTACCCGCGATAGTAAATGACTTTACGGGGCCTGCCTTTTTGCCGTCCTTGATAAGGAAGCCTTCGCTCTCTACCGAGAAATCGCCGGTAATTGCGTTAGCACCCGCGTGAAGTCCCTTGACACCGGTTACGTAGATACCGTCTCCGACCTTTGCAAAGAGCTCTTCCTGAGTTTCATTTCCTGCGCAGATACCGAAGTTATAGGGCGCGATATTGCCGCCGCGGCGACCGTTACCGGTTGTGGTCTTTCCGGTCTTGTATGCGGTTGTAAGGTCATAAAGCATAGTTTTAAGAACACCGTTCTCTACTACGGTCTTCTTATAGGTCGCAACACCCTCATCGTCGAAGTGGGTCTGCACGGGGCATCCATCTCTCATAGGATCGTCGGTGATAGTAACTATATCAGCGGCGATCTTTTCGCCCTCCTTACCTGCAAGACGCGACATTCCGAGAAGCGCATTCTTTGCAGAGAAAGCCGAAGAGAACGCAGACAGAAGCGAGCGCATCTGCTTACCGTCGATAACTATGTCATACTTGCCGGTAGGGATCACGGAAGCGCCAATCTTGCTGAGCGCACCCTGAACGGATTTAGCGGGAAGATTATTAGCCGCCTCGCTATTGATATTCTCTGCGAACTCAAAGTTATCTCTTGCCTCGCCGTCCTTATTAACAACAGCCGCAACGTAGCATCCCGACATACCTACACGGTTGGAAAGCTCAAGACCGTGAGAGTTGTAAAGATAGATCTCGTTTCTGAAGGAAAGTGCGATAGACTGAGTACCGTCAACAACGGAGGGATCAGCGGCATAGGTTGCCTTCTGGAGCTCGAGAGCCTTGTTTTTAAGCTCTGCGGCATCAACGACCACGGGCTCGGGAGCGGTGGTCTTTGCATAGGATTCGGAGCCCTTGAAAATAAATACGGTATCGTTATTTTCGATAGCACCTGCATTTTCCTTAGCGCGAACTACGAGATCGGCTAGCTCGTCCTCGTTGAAATAGCTGCTGGAGGCATATCCCATATGTCCGTCAACCAAGCAACGGAAATACACCTTTGCGCTCTCACCGGAGGAGAATGCGCTGACCTCGTCCTTGAGAGTTTCTGCGCTTATATCCTCGCCCTTTGTATAGTAGATCTCATACTCAGCAACGCCGAACTTTTCGCAAGCGGCGGAGATTATTTCTTTAATTTCGGTAAAATTCATATCAGCGACCTCCTACTGTGATCTTGGATACGCGGATCAAGGGCTGACCTACGTCGGTAGGCACGCTTCCGCTGGACGAACCGCACATTCCCTGCGCGGTATCAAGGTTCTGACCGACCATATCGATATCCATAAGGATCTGCGATCCGGTTCCAACGAGCGACGCGCCGCGAACGGGCTCGCAAATAACGCCGTTACGGACGATATATCCCTCGCTGACACCGAAGTTGAATTCTCCGGTCAGAGGATTAACAGAACCGCCGCCCATGCTCTTCGCATAGAGACCGTACTCGATAGACTTGATAATATCCTCATTCTTATCCTCACCGTTGGCGATAAAGGTGTTGGTCATACGGGAGGTGGGCTCGTACATAAAGCTTTCGCGACGTCCGTTACCTGTCATAGCCATACCCATTCTGCGAGAGCCGAGACGGTCGATCATATAGCTCTTGAGGATACCGTTCTCGATAAGAACGTTTCTCTGTGTGGGAGTTCCCTCGTCGTCTATGTTAACAGAGCCCCAAGCACCGGGAATAGTACCGTCGTCGATAGCGGTAACCTTTACGTTTGCTATCTGCTGACCCATCTTGCCGCACATCTGGCTTGTACCGGTACCTACGCTGGTAGCCTCAAGGGAGTGACCGCAAGCCTCGTGGAATATAACGCCACCGAAGCCGTTCTCGATAGCGACGGTCATCTGACCTGCAGGACAGTAGTCGGCTCTGAGGTTAACGAGAGCCTGATCCGCAGCCTTGATACCAACGCTCTTGGGATCGATAAAATCGAACATTTCAAGACCCATTCCACGTCCGGGAGATGCGGAGCCCGACTGATTGTCACTACCGTCTGCCGAAAGAGCAACTGCGCTGACCGCAATTCTGGTTCTTACGTGTCTGTCACTTGTATAAAGTCCTTCGCTGTTTGCGACAAGGATGGTGTGGTCAACCGAAGCAAGATTACCCATTACCTGCTTGATCTTCTCGTCTCTCTCCTTAGCGGCAAAGCAAGCAGACTTGAGAATGTCGGTTCTGGTAGCAAGTGCCGTGCTTCCGGGAAGGATCTTTACGGGGTGGATATTGGGGAAAATGCGCTCGGTAAGGTTGATGCTGACCTGAGCCTTGCTTTCGCCAAGTGCATCTGCAACCGCTTTAGCGCAACGGATAAGTCCTGATCTTGAAAGGTCGGTAGTGGTGGCATAAACTGTTCTCGTACCGATAAATGCGCGGATACCAACGCCCGAGACCATGTCGTCGTTTACGGTATCGATCTTACCGTCGAGAAAACGAATGCCGTTGTTTCTCGTTTTTTCTGCGTAGACCTCTGCAAAATCCGCACCGGTAGACATTGCGGCTGCAAGAACGTCTTCAAGCAAAATTCTTGAAATCATTTTTTCTCTCCTTCAGATTATATATGATTAATTGTTTTCAACAGCAATAAGAAAATCTGCGCCCTCGTCAGCTTCTGCTTTGCGTATGCAATATTTTGCGTTGATCTTCTCACCCTCAAAGCTTACGTCACAGCACTGCTTGTACTTTCCGTTACCTACAAGAAGTCTGAATTTATCGTTTTCGTCCCATTCCCCGGTGAAAAGCTCAGAGCTGTTCTTCGTAAAGAGCACGAGCTTGCAGGCATCGTGACCGCCCTCAACGCTAGCTTTTACTCTTACAAAGGTAAGTCCCTTTGCAAATTTCGAAGAACCGTGAGTAACCGTAACTACGTTATCACCATAGGGAGACGTAAAGATACACTCATTGAGATCGGACTTGATCTCCTTGACGATCTTGCGAACCACAAGTATTCCGGCAACTGTTGCTGCAGTTCCTAAAGCTGCGCCAATGATTATTCCAACGACTGTTTGCTTTTTCATAATGATTCTCCTATATTTTTATTTTATTTTCTTCGCGTATAAGGTCAATGACGTCAAAAAGGCTGTCAAACACCTTGTAGCACAACGGCTCTGCTTCCTCGCTCGGAGGATTGTGGTCGATGACCATCACGGGTCTCATACCCGCTCTGTATCCTCCTATCATGTCAAAGGAGGAGTCACCTACTACAATGGTTTCCTCGGGAACTGCACCTATTCTTCTGGCAGCCTCAAGGAAAATATCGGGATGAGGCTTTCCGAATTTGACATCGTCGCCAAATACCGCTGCATCGACCCTTTCACTGAGCCCGAGTCTCTCAATATTCGGCTCGGCAATATCCTTTACAGTAGACGTAGCAATAGCAGCTTTTATTCCATGCTCACGCAGATAATCCAAGAGCTCAATGCAACCACTCTTGAAGCTAATATCTCCACTAAGCATTGTTTTCACCATATCCATGCGCTCTGCCATAAAGCCTTCCGAATCAAGCTCATCGCCAAATGTCTCACTTAAAAACTTTATTGAAATAAGAACACTTTTACCCGCAATATTAGGATAATAGTTCTCGCGCATTCCCGAGAGACCCCATTTTTCTCCTACTGTATACCATGACTTATAGAAAAACGGCTCGGTATCTATAAGTGTTCCGTCTTTATCAAAAATCACGTATTTGATCATAGCTTAATCGGGATTTCTTTCTCCAAGTGCGATGTGATACTTCTGATAGAAGCTTTCGAAATAGCCTCCGTCAAGAGCTTCTCTGATTTTCTTTGTGAGATTATTGTAGAAATAGAGATTGTGCGCTACCGCAAGTCTCATTCCAAGGGATTCCTTCGCCTTGATAAGGTGACGGATATAGGAACGGCTGTAGTTGCGGCATGCGGGACAGTTGCAGGACTCGGAGATCGGACGGGGATCCTTGGCATACTTTTCGTTGAGGAGGTTCATCTTGCCCTCCCAAGTGAAGAGATTACCGTGGCGCGCGTTTCTCGAGGGCATTACGCAATCGAAGAAATCAACTCCCATATGTACCGCCTCAAGAATGTTGCAGGGTGTACCGACACCCATAAGGTATCTGGGCTTATCCTTGGGCATATGAGGCTCAACTACGTCGATTATGCGGTACATATCCTCGGTTGCCTCACCAACGGCAAGACCGCCGATAGCATATCCCTCGCAATTGATCTCTGCAATTCTCTGCATATGCTCGATACGAAGATCCTCGTAAGTACCGCCCTGGTTGATACCGAAAAGCATCTGATGCTGATTTATAGTATCGGGCAGCGAATTGAGTCTGTCCATCTCGGCGCGGCATCTTTCAAGCCATCTCGTGGTTCTGTCGATAGACTGACGGACGTACTTATAGGGCGCGGGGTTTTCTATACACTCGTCGAACGCCATCGCAATGGTTGACGCGAGATTGGACTGAATCTGCATACTTTCCTCGGGACCCATAAAGATCTTCTTACCGTCGATGTGAGACTGGAATCTTACTCCCTCCTCGGTGATCTTACGAAGCTGAGCCAGGGAGAACACCTGAAATCCGCCCGAGTCGGTGAGAATAGGCTTATTCCAGTTCATAAACTTGTGAAGACCTCCCATATCACGGATAAGTCCGTCACCGGGACGAATGTGAAGATGGTAGGTATTGGAGAGCTCGACCTGACAATCAAGCTCATCGTTAAGCTCGACGGTAGAGATACCGCCCTTGATCGCGGCACACGTGCCGACGTTCATAAATACGGGGGTCTGAATATCCCCGTGAACGGTGTGAAGCACGCCTCTGCGCGCTCTGCCGTCCTGTGCTAAAAGTTCAAACATAACTTTGCTCCTTCTTTTCCGCCGGCACAGACCAAAGTGCCGCGGGATTTTTTAAATTTTAAGTTCTTTCGAACTGTCTGTCAATATTTTTCTTGGATAATTCCATCGCTACGGGGCGTCCGTGAGGACAGAATGTAATGTCGGGTATCTCCATCAATTTTTCGACTACCCACTCGGCATGTCCCTTAGCGTATTCCCTTCCAGCTTTGATCGCCGCCTTGCAGGAAGCCTGATAAAGTGCCTTTTCGAAAATTATATTTCGGGTCAGATCGACCTTGCCGGTTCCGTTCTTGATCCTGTCTGCAACAACGGCAAACATATCGGCAACCGCGTCCTGCTCTATTCCAACGGGAAGTGCCGTGACAGACACGGTATTACGCGAGGTCGAAAACTCAAAGCCTACCGCCTCAAGCTCCTCTCTGTATTCCTGAATTGCCGAAACCTCGTCGGACATAAGCATTACGTCGATAGGAAGCATCAAAAGCTGCGAGGACACCTCATGGGATTGCATATTCTTCTTGAGCTGCTCGAAAATTATGCGCTCATGCGCCGCATGCTTGTCTATTATAAGCATCTTTTCTTCGACCTGAACGATTATATACGAGTTGAATACCTCTCCGACTATGGTGTAATGGATCTTTTGAGGCTTTTCCTCGGCTACGGGCACTTCATTCGGCATATCAACCGTTTTTAGCTCTTCGGAATGCAGGCCTTGCATTTTCTCGGGCTTTGCTTCTTCGGTTTGCGCGCTGACCTCGGGCTCTTTCAAAGCACCGTTTCTTTCCGCAATCGGTGTTTCATAGCGAGGAGAAACGCGCGACGGATCATAATAATTTCTTACGTATTCATCCGCCGTGATCTTTTTGATCTCCTCGGCAGGCTTTTCGTCAGCTTTGAACTGCGACACGGTTGCCTCTGCAGGCTTAGGAGCGACCTTGGGCTGCTCGATCTCAGCAATAAATGCGGGTACCTTTTCGGTAGGCATAGGCGCAGCTTTAGCAGCTTCAACCGTTCTTGAAGGGCGATTTTCCTGCGAATCGATGGTTATCTGTCTCGCCTTCAGCGATTTTTCTCTCTCAACGGGAATAAACGCATCGGACATCCGCACTCCTGCGGGGGTCTTGGGCATTTCCATTTCGGGTCGGGCGGTATTTGCCTCAAGTGCTTGCTTTACCGCGTAATATATCGCCTCGAACACCGGCTTTTCATTTGAGAATTTTACTTCGAGCTTGGCGGGATGCACGTTTACGTCTACACGGCCGGGATTCAGAGAAATAAACAGCACGCAAACCGGGAATTTTTCCGAGGGCATGTATGAAACGAATGCCTGCTCAATTGCGGCGCTTGCGGTTCTGCTCTTGACGAAACGCTTGTTTATGTAGAAGTTTTCATAGTTTCTGTTGCTCTTTACGTTATCCGAGCGACCGATATAGCCCTTGACCGAAATGCCATCAAATTCTCCGTTGACCTCTATAAGTCGGTTGGAAAAATCTCTTCCGAATACGGCATATATCGCGCTGTACAGCTTTCCGTCGCCTGCGGTCTCAAGTCGTATCTGACCGTCGCAGATAAGTCTGAACGCGATCTCGGGGTGAGAGAGCGCGATCTTTTCCACGTTAGCACATACCGCCGTGGTTTCGGTAACGTCTCTTTTCAAGAATTTTCTTCTTGCGGGAACGTTGGCGAAAAGGTCTTCAACGATTATCGTTGTACCGTTGGAGCATCCACGCTCCTGCAGAGCGATCTCCTCACCGCAATCCACGATAAGCTCAGCACCGAGAGGCGCATCGTGAGTTTTAGAGATTATACGGAGCTTTGAGACCGCGGATATTGCCGCCAGAGCCTCACCGCGGAAACCAAGCGTACAGATACCGTCAAGATCCTCCGCGCTTCTTATTTTGCTGGTGGCGTGTCTTTTAATACAGAGAGGCAGATCCTCGGGATCCATACCGCATCCGTCGTCGGAAATACGCATAAAGGTAATTCCGCCGTTTTGTATCTCAACGGTAATATGTTTCGCACCTGCGTCAATGGAGTTTTCTATCATCTCTTTGATAGCGGATGCCGGTCGGTCTACGACCTCACCTGCCGCAATAAGGTTTGCAACCTCAAATGAGAGTATATTGATATTTCCCACGGGTTTTGCCTCCTTTCAAAATTCGTTAGTTCAAGCGTTTTTTGAGGTCGAAAAGGAAGGTCATACACTCATAAGGCGAGAGCGTATTGATATCTACCTTTTTCAATTCCTCGATTATCTGATCGTTTATACAATCCTCAAAGGTGATAAGGCTTTCGTCCTTTGCCACCGTCTTTTCTTCTTTGTCCGTAAGCTTGATGTTCTTCGCGCTCTCCTCAACCGTAGCGAGGATCTCTTTAGCGCGCTTGATGACCTCATTGGGCAATCCCGCAAGCTTGGCAACCTCGATTCCGTAGCTATCATCGGTAGAGCCGCGAACGATCTTACGGAGGAAGGTAATACTGTCACCGCGCTTCTTTGCGGCGATATTGTAGTTGACGATGCCGTCAAACTCCTTCTCCATGCTTGTAAGCTCATGGTAGTGTGTCGCAAAGAGAGTCTTTGCACCGATCCGTCTGCCTGCCGTGTATTCAACGATGGCACGGGCAATGCTCATTCCGTCAAAGGTGGACGTGCCGCGACCGACCTCGTCATATATAATAAGCGAGCGCCTTGTAGCATTCTTCAGTATATATGCCACCTCATTCATCTCAAGCATAAAAGTGGACTGACCCGATGCAAGATCATCGGAGGCACCGACTCTTGTGAATATCTTATCCACGATTCCTACGGTAGCCTCTGCCGCCGGCACGAATGAGCCCATTTGCGCCATAAGCACGATAAGCGCGACCTGTCGCATATAGGTGGATTTACCCGCCATATTGGGACCTGTGATAAGCAGGAGTCGGTCTGTGGTCATATTGAGCATGGTATCGTTAGGCACGAAATAGGAGTCCTTTACGAACTGCTCGACCACGGGATGTCTTCCGTCTCGCACGTCGATCTCGTCGTTCGACGTGATCTCGGGGCGGACGTATCTGTTTTTAGCCGCAACGGTTGCCAAGCTGTAGTAAACGTCGGTCTCGGCAAGCAGCGCCGCGGTCTTCTGAATTCTCGTACTGTTATCGGCAACGGTTGCTCTTATATCGCAGAAAAGCTCGTATTCAAGCGAGCAGAGCTTATCGGAGGCTCCAAGCACCTTGGCTTCCATTTCCTTGAGCTCCTCGGTTATGTATCTCTCGCAATTTGCGAGAGTCTGCTTTCTGATATATCTGTCGGGAACCAGCTCATATTGGCTTCTCGTGACCTCTATATAGAATCCGAAGACCTTATTATATCCCACCTTCAGATTCTTGATTCCCGTATCCTCGCGCTCTCTTTCGGCGATCTGCTCGCGCCATTCGTCGCCGTGCTCTACTATTGAGCGGAACTCGTCTACGCGCGCATCAAATCCGTCCTTTATCATTCCGCCCTCGCGGACAGAGAACGGCGGCTCTTCCTTGATGGATCTGGAGATCAGATCGCAGATATCCTCAAGGGTATCAAGCTCGCGGTATATTCTCTGCATCTCATCACTTGTGCAACCCGAAAGCAGAGTCTTCAGCTCGGGCAATATGGCTACGGTGCTTGCAACCGCGCGAAGATCCTTCGCGTTTGCGCTTCCGTAAACTATCTTGGTTATAAGTCTTTCAAGGTCGAGAACATTGTCAAGAAGCTCGCTTATCTGCTCGCGGAGCATAAAGTTATTATAAAGCTCCTCAACGGCATTCTGTCTTTTAACGATCGCAGAAGGTGTGATCAAGGGATGCTCGACCCATTTGCGCAAAAGTCTTGCGCCAAGAGACGAGCGGGTCTTGTCAAGAACCCAGAGAAGAGTTCCCTTCTTTTCCTTCGATCTCATAGACTCGGTAAGCTCAAGGTTTCGTCTTGTATTAACGTCCATTTCAAGGTATTGACCGTCAGAATAGACGTTGAGCTTATTGATATATCCTATATCCTTCTTCTGGGTGTCGCGGATATAGTCGAGCATAGCACCAACGGCGCAGACCATCGCCCTGTCGCTCATATCGTCCTCGCGCAGAGTCGCATCAAACTGAGCCTTTACTCTTTCCGCGCAAGGGTCAAGCTCGAAGCGGAAGGGCTGATTATCGTTGAGCATAGCGCCAAGTCTTGACTTGATAAATTCGGCGATATCCTTGAACTTGGATGCACCGAGATTGGAAATTACCTCAGCGGGCGAATACGTGCCCAGCTCGTTGAGAAGTCTCGCATCCATATTCGTGCCCGAGAAGCTGGTAGCGTATATTTCTGCGGTTGAAACGTCGCAGAAGCAAACGCCGTATTCAAATTCGCCGAGATAAAGGGCGCAGAGGTAATTATTCTTCTTGTCGGACAGGAGACTCGACTCAATGACCGTACCGGGAGTAATAACTCTTATAACGTCTCTCTTGACTATTCCCTTCGCCTGAGAAGGGTCCTCCATCTGCTCGCAGATGGCGATCTTAAATCCCTGCTCGATAAGGCGACCTATATAGGTGTCCACCGCGTGGAAGGGCACGCCGCACATCGGCGCTCTCTCGGCTTCTCCGCAATCTCTTCCCGTCAAAGTCAGCTCAAGTGCTCTTGACGCGACTATTGCATCGTCAAAAAACATCTCGTAAAAGTCACCGAGACGGTAGAAAAGCAGATAATCCTTGTATTTCTCTTTTATCTCAAAATATTGCTCCATCATTGGAGTCATAGCGGTTTCCTCGCTTTTTTATTTTTTAATAACCTACGGCTTTGCCGTAGATTTCACGCTCTCTTAGAGAGCATTTCACGTTGCAAAGCAACATTTCACATTTTGCGAAGCAAAATATTTCACCGCAAAAGCCACGGGCTTTTGCTTAGTGGCAGCCGCCGCAGGTGGAGCAATCGTGCGTGCAAGGCGTCTTACCCGTTGCATTGAACATAATGGTATTGTTCACGGTCTCCATAAGCTCGTTTACCGCGGTCTGCGCTTCTTCAAGCTCCATAAAAATGGGATCAGTGGTGATCTCGGCATAGATCTCATCGATCCTGTCCTGAATTCTGGTCAGCGCATCGGTATCGATGTCCGCGCTGTCGCCCATAGCGGTAAGCGCCTGCTGCTGAATGCCGTATTCCATCATAAGGTTATTTATCTTTTCGCTCTTTTCGTAGGCTTCCTTTGCCGCCTCCATGCGGATCATTCTTTCGTCGGCCTTGATCGCCTTTCCAAGCTCTGCTGCAAGTGAATAAATGCTCATTTTATATTTCCTCTTTTTCTTATTTTAAATTTTGTCACCGTAGAGCGCAAAGGTCTCGGCGCGTGTGATTTTAATGTTTATAAATTGTCCAACGTCGCTCTCGTCGCCGTCAAAGAGAACTATTTTATTGCCCTCGGTTCGACCCGAATAAACGTTTTCGTTGTTTTTGCTCTTGCCGTCGCAAAGCACCTTCAGCGTCTGACCCTCAAGAGGCTTGTTTTTCTCAAGCGCGATCTCGTTCTGAGTTTCAAGCAGACGGTTCATTCTCTCGCCCTTGATAGCGTCGGGTATCTGGCAATCCATCGCCGCGGCGGGGGTGTCCTTTCTGGGCGAATAGATGAAGGAATAGGTCATATCGAATCTCACGGTGCGAAGCATTTCAAGGGTCGCCTCAAAATCAGAATCGGTCTCTCCGGGGAAGCCGACGATGATATCCGAGGATATTGTTACGTCGGGCACTCTCTCGCGGAGATAAGTGACGGTTGCGAGATATTTTTCTCTGTCGTAGTGGCGGTTCATCGCCTTGAGGATCGTATCACTTCCCGACTGCATGGGCAGGTGGAACTGGTGAGCCACGTGCTTTGACTCTGCAATCACGTCGACGAGCTTTCTTGACGCGTCCTTCGGGTGGCTGGTCATAAAGCGGATGAAATAGTCGCCCTCGATCTTGTCGATATCGCGGAGCAGGTCGGCAAAATCATAGACCTCACCGTCATCACTCTTGGCATCCTTACCGTAGCTGTTTACGTTCTGACCCAAAAGGGTTATATCCTTATAACCGCTCTCCACAAGCTCGCGCACCTCGGCGATAATATCCTCGGGGCGGCGGCTTCTCTCACGACCTCTGACGTAAGGCACGATGCAGTAGGTGCAGAAGTTGTTGCAGCCGTACATTATCGACACCCATGCGCGGTAGGTGCTCTCGCGGTGGATCGGCAACCCCTCGGCAACAAGGTATTCCTTTTCCTCGGGGCAATAAAGCCTTTTTCCCTTTTGAAGCTTGGTAAATATCAGCTCGGGCAAACGGTGGAGCGAGGACGTACCAAGCACGAAATCAACGTAGGGGTAGCTATGCTTGATAGTTTCTTTTCGATGCTCCTGGGTCACCATGCAACCGCAAACACCGATAAGCATATCGGGCTTTGCCGCCTTCAGGTGCTTGTACTGACCAACGATAGAAAGCGCCTTTTGCTCGGCATGCTCTCTGACGGCGCAGGTGTTGACCATGATCAGATCCGCTTCCTCGGGGGTATAACAAATTTCATAGCCCATGGAGCGGCACATTCCGGCGATCTTCTCGCTGTCGGCTTCATTCTGCTGACAACCGAAGGTCTGAACGAATGCCTTTAACTGCTCTCCGCGCTCCTCGGCTTTGGCGAGAGATATCTCTCTCACACGGTCACGAAATATATTTTGCGCCTCCATCTCGGCATCGGGTAAAATTCTGTATTCTCTCATATATTCTCTCTCAAATAGGCATAATTATAGATAATACATTATTATATAATAAAAATGCGAAAATGTCAAGGGTTTACGGGTGATTTGTTGTTATTTCGTGTAGAAACATGCGAAAACTTTGCAATAACCTGACTGATTACTCTTGACAAAATCTTGTAAATGATTTATAATTATGGTAAATATTATCTATTAAACATTCGAAATATTAATGGGAGGAATGCGCTGTGTTATCAAATGAAGTCAAATACGAAAAACTGTTGCAGAAATTCATAAGCGGCGTAGAGTGTACCGTCAATGTTGATTATACTGACAAAATATCGGTTAAGAAAAACAACAAAGGTGTAGACCAGTACAGAAAAGCCGCTAAACAGATTAACGAGCAGTTCCCTGATCAAAAAGATAACTTTGCAAGCCTTTTAAATCATCCTACAAACAAAGTCAAAGTTGCTTGCGCCGTGTGTATGATAGAGCTTATGGATTACACTGAAAACTGGCGCAATCAAGCATTGGAGGTAATTAAAGCCGATTATCCTTCAAGACCACGATTTGAAAAAGCTATGATTAACATTTGGCTACAGAATCATGGATTTGATGAAATAGAGAAAATATTTTGATTTTGCAGTTCACAAAAATTAAAAGCCCGATAGATTTTGCGTCTATCGGGTTTTTATTATTTCATTGTTTCAGCTAATTTTATTCCTGAAATTCCGTCAAAGGTCATAACGATCAATAGAGATTCAGCATTTTGGCAATTAAGCTCACAAAGCATTTTCCTAAGCCTATATGAAGGAATATCTATGGTATTACCCTGCCACATACACAAAACGTACTTGATTTCCGTATCATCGGCGGCTTTCAAGCTTTCAATCAAAGCCATTTCATCCGAAATATCTTTGGCTATCGTATCCTTGATCACCCTGCCGTATTCGTTTCCCTTCGCGGATAACAACACGACAGCCTGAGTATTCTGACCTTTTTCGGCGTCGTTTAACAATTCCGTAGCGGTTTTCTTCATTTTTTCAAACAGACATAGATCTACCGCTATTGGACTTTTAAGCTCAAAAAGTGACACAGTAACTCTCCTTTTATTTTTCTCTTCTCGCAATACTTGCGAATGTCCGAGAAATCACTCGGGGCAATTCATAATTATTAGTAAGTGTGTATTTACTTTAGCAAAAAACCCAAAACAAGGAAAATTATTGCTATAAAAGCAAAAATAATACCGTATGCCAAATATATTTCCTTTCCCAAGCCTAGTCCTTGTGATTCACGCACATAGAAAATTCTTGGAAAAGCCTTAATATATGTAACGCTGACATGCAGGGGCGATTGTCTCTGTGTTTTTTCATAAAACTTCATTTTGAAGTAATAACTTTTCTTTGGTGTTTGATATACGTAGTGGCATTTGGTCATATCAACCTTTTTGTGATATCCACCGTATATTCCTCCATATTGCTTAATTACTACGTCTTTATATCTTTTCGATCGGGTTTGATTTGCCGTTACTCTTACAGTCAACTTTGGAAACGCAACAAAAACTACAAAAATCCCAATTAAGATAAGACTCGGTATCAGGAAAACGCCTCCGATACTTATAATAACAATTTGATTTGCATCCATTGATCATTTCTCCCCTCTGGCGATACTTGCCGCGGTGAGGGTGTTTTTAAGAAGCATAGTTATTGTCATAGGACCGACACCACCGGGAACGGGGGTGATATAGGATGCCTTGGGCTCGACCTCGGCAAAGCATACGTCGCCGCAGAGCTTTCCGTCGGGCTTGCGATTGATACCAACGTCAACCACAACGGCACCCTCCTTGACCATATCTCCCGTGACAAATTCGGGCTTACCGATAGATGCCACCAGAATATCAGCCTCACGGCAGATCTCTTTAAGATTCTGAGTTCTGCTATGGCAGACAGTCACGGTGCCGTTTGCGTGAAGCAGCAGCATCGCCATAGGCTTACCAACAATATTGGAGCGACCTATAACCACGCACTTTTTGCCGCTCACGTCGATTCCGCTCTTTTCGAGCAATACCATAACACCCGCAGGGGTGCAAGGCAGCAGATCATGGTTGCCTATCATAATCTTACCAACGTTATAGGGGTGGAATGCGTCAACGTCCTTTTCGGGGCGAATTTTCAGAAGCACCTCAGTCTCGTTGAGATGCTTGGGAAGAGGCAGCTGAACAAGAATTCCGTGGATCTTTTCGTCGTTGTTGAGTCTTTCAACAAGGGCGATAAGCTCCTCCTGTGTTGTGCTTTCGGGCAGCTCGTAGCTCTCGGAATAAAATCCGACCTCCTCGCATCCCTTTTTCTTATTTCTTACGTAAACCTGCGAAGCAGGGTCATTTCCGACGATTATAACCGCCAATCCGGGAGCAGAATCGTATTTTTTCTTGAATTCAGCTACCTCCCCGGCGATCTCTTCTCTTACCTGCTTTGAGATAACCTTTCCGTCAATTATCCTTGCCATCTTCGCTCTCCTCGTCCAAATTCTCGGTCTTCTCCTCTGCCGCAACGCTTTCCTTCTCATTCGCGTTCTTGTCTGCGTTCTTATCTGCCTTCTTTTCGAAGAAAACGGGGTGCATATCAAGGCTGGGCTTGACGTAGAGATCCATACCGTTCAGCATTGCGCCGCCGGCGTAAAGCTTCTTCTTGGAATAGATAAATCCTGCGATGAGCGCCGCGCCAAATATAACGAAGCAAAGGATTCCCACAAGCTGGGAAACTCTTATAGCGGTGCCGGGAATGTAGAGGCTATCGGTTCTCAGTGACTCGATGAAGAATCTGCCAAATCCGTACCAAGCGAGATACATGCAGGCTACCTGACCGTTGAATTTTTTCTTTTTGTAGAAGATATTTATCAGAATAAATCCGGTCAGATTCCAGAGGGATTCATAAAGGAAGGTGGGGTGAACGTCGACCATTTCAGCAACAGGAAAATGACCGAGGGCTTCTTTAAGAACCTTATCGGTCTGGGTGTTGGTAGAGCAAAGGCTCATACGGAAAAGAGAAAGAGGATGTCCGCTTTCAACAAGTCCGCCGTAGGCTTCGCCGTTCATAAAGTTGCCCCAACGGCCCATAGATTGCGCTATCATAACCGCGGGTGCCGCCATATCGAGAAGCTTCAGGGTGTTGACCTTTTTGATTATCGTAACCACCACTATCGTGCCCGCTCCGGCAATAATACCGCCGTATATGCCAAGTCCGCCGCTTCTGAGATCAACGATCTTCTTAACCGTTTCAATAAAATTATCCGTAAAGAAATCTCCCGGCTTTGAGAAAACGAAATAAAGTCTTGCGCCAACGATGCCGATAACCACCGTCCATATTGCTATGTCGATAAGATCGTCAAATTTAACGCCCTCGTATTTGCCTCTGAAGGTTACGTATAAAAATGCAATGATGATACCGCAGGTAATGATAAGACCGTACCAGTATACCGGAAAGCTTGCGATCTTTATACCGAATACGCCTAAAATGTCGGCAACGTCAAAGGCTACGTTACCAAGCTCAAATTCTCCTATTCCCAATCCGGGAAAAGCTACTTTTGAAATGTGTTCCATAATTATCTCCCAAAATTATTATTCGGGCTTGACGGTTGAAAGCACGAAATATTCGTCCTTGAAAGCCGTGTCAAGCAATTCATTAACGTACTCAAAGGTGATACTGTCAATAATGTCGGGGTATTCGAAAACGTCGATATTATCGTAAGCGTATCCCGTCAGCGCAAAGGCAATATCCTCGGTGGAATCAAAATCGGATATGTATGACGCGTAAACGCATTTCTTCTCGCGCTCAAAATCCGACCTCTCAATTCCGTTTTCACGGCACTTGGCGATATGCGCCTTTATCTTTTCAAGAAGCGCCTCGGGATCGTCGCTCTCGCCCGAGATCATAACGTAAGCAGAGGCGGCACTTGCCGAATATCCGCTGTCAAAGCCCGGTGAAAGCATTCCCGACTCAAGCATTTCGAGGTAGAATTCTCCCGCCTCGGAAAGCATTACGTGCAGAAGCATATTCATTCCCGCGGTTTTTCTGTATCTCTCAAATGCCGATTCGGGGATAGCGCAATCCTTAACACCGATGCAGAAAAGAGGCTTACCTACGGGCATCTTTCTTTCTACGTAGCTTTTTTTCACCTGCGCGGGCTCGTTGAAGCCAACAAAGCGAGACTTGAATTCTCTCTTTTCCTTGCCGATCTCGCGGTCAACCGCTTCAAGCACCTTTTCGGGGGTTACGTTACCGCTGATGGCAAGCACCATATTGCCGGGGGTGTAGAAATCCTTACAACAACGGTAAAGCACCTCGGGAGTGATCCTTGAGATCGATTCCTCACTACCGCAGATCTCATTCTTGACGGGATTTTCAAAATACATCGCGTCAAGCATATTCATATAGCAGCGGTCGTACGGATCGTCGATGCATCCGCGGATTTCCTCCGCGATAATGCCGATCTCCTTTTTCACCGTTTGCTTTGTGAAATAGGGGTGAGTTACGAAATACAGAAGGTGAGACAGTGCCTCGTCCACATTATCGGTTGCCGAAAAAAGATACGCGGTGCGCTCGTTGGAGGTGTAGGCATTGTCGTATGCGCCGAGAGACGAAAATACGTCGTCCGCATTACTTCCGTCCTCGTTCTCAAAAAGCTTGTGTTCAAGGAAATGTGCGCAGCCTTGGGGCAATACGACTTTTTCGCCGTCAAGGCTATATTCAATGGCATTGCCGCCGAAATTGACCGAGA
The DNA here is from genome assembly GCA_045122255.1 of Eubacteriales bacterium. GTDB lineage: Bacteria > Bacillota > Clostridia > Oscillospirales > CAG-272 > SVTX01. The sequence continues at coordinate 52,081 of JBGVHJ010000063.1, forward strand.
AAACTCCGTACGTCGTAGAAAGATTTTTCGGGAAAACGTATACGGTCAATCCGCTGTCGTGGTCTATTTTAAAATAATGCTCGCCAAGAAGAGCCGAATCGAATCGCTTTATCTCACTCATCGTATTCTTCCTCCTCTTCTCCGTTTCCGCAAAGGAAATACACAGTGTCAAATCTTACCTTCCTTGCTGCGGCAATTATCTCTTCCCTTGTGACGCTTCTGATCTTTTCGGACACCTCATCGGGAGTCTCGCTGACACCTGCAAGATATCTTCTGAAATTGAAGGCTTCTATCGCCGAGGGACTGTCTGAGATCTGCAAAATTCCCGAGATGACCGTCTTTTTCGCGGTGTTCATCTCATCGTCGGAAAATCTTCCCTCCTGCATCTCGATAAGCTGTTTTTCTATTTCAGCATAAGTCTTTTCGCGATTTTCTCGCTTTATTCCGCAGGCTATCATCAAGGTACCGGTAGCCGAGCCGTAGGAGGAATAGCAATAGTAACAAAGGCTCTGCTTTTCTCTTACGTTCATAAAGAGCTTTGCCACCGACGAGCCGCCGAATATCTCGTTAAAAAGGCTCATCGCGTAGTATTCGCGGTCACTCATGATAACTCCGCAGGTAAGTCCGATATTGAGTCGGCACTGGGAGACGTTCATACTCTCCTCATAGGTGCGGATCTCACGATCATTATCTCTTTCGAATGCCTTTTCACTTCCGAAAAGCTTAACGTCACCGCGACCGATCTCAGCAAAGCGCGAGCTGACAAGCTCCACCGTCTCGCTTATGTCGTCGTTGCCTATATAGTAGCATTCGACTATGGAATTTTTAAGGAAATAATCGAGATTTTCACTGACCTCGGCAAGGGTTATCTTTTCGATCTTTTCGACGGTTCCCTCTATGGATATTCCCGCCTTTTCGCCTTTAAACATAAGGGCTTTGCACTTTTCGGCGGCATAAGCCTTCTGATCGTTTATCTTGGCTCTCACGGCATCGATGGCGATCTTCTTTTCACTTTCGAAATTGCTTTTCGAAAGATATCCGTCACCGTCCTTGAGCGGGGCAAAAAGTATCTCGAGGATGACCTCACAAACGCTCTTTACGATGCTTTCGGTGTCGCCCGAAAATCTGTATCTGTCGCCGAGTATCTCGCAGGAGATCCTGAAAACGTGACGCTCGCCCACGGTGGTGGCGCGCCAGGTGACGGTAGCTCCGTAGAGCTCGTCCAACCGCTTATTGATCGCTACGACGGAGGGATATTTTTCACATCCTCGCATCATAGTCGCAAGCATCAGCTTGGTTCTCGGCGATCTTTCTGCATCGGCAGGCAGTATGAAATTAAAGGACAGACGCGACATTTTAAAGCGGTCTGTTGCCGACGTATGGAACCTGATGGCGGCATCGGCTCTTTCAATGGTTTTTTCTATCATTATTGACCTTTAATTGCCAAATGCGGCAAATAAAATCCTTTCAAAGCATATCTATAATTATTTTACACTATTTATATTAATTTTTCAAGTGGTATTTATAAAAAAAGCGGAGGAGAAATAAAATTCTCCTCCAAAAAGCTTATTTATTGCACTTTTCAACCAATTTTTCAGCCGCATTTTCAAGATAATCGCAGCTTATTCTCTCCACTGCACCGCAATCGATAAACGCGGCAACCTCGGGATCGATCGGAACTCTTGCCAGAATATCATAGCCGAACTCCTCTGCGATCTCACCGATATGGCTCTCACCGAAGATCTTTATCTCCTTGCCGCAATCGGGGCACTTGATATAGCTCATATTCTCAACCAGACCGAGAACCGGAACGTTCATCATATCCGCCATATTAGCCGCCTTCTTAACGATCATAGCAACCAGATCCTGAGGGCTGGAAACGATAACGCAGCCGTCGATGGGAAGGCTCTGGAATACGGTAAGCGGAACGTCGCCCGTGCCGGGAGGGCAATCGATAAGAAGATAATCGAGGTCTCCCCATGCCGCATCTGTCCAGAACTGACGGACGGTACCCGAAATGATAGAGCCTCTCCACACAACGGGGTGGCTTTCATCGTCGAGCATAAGGTTTACCGAAAGGATCTTGATACCCGTTGCGGTTTCGGGAGGGATCATATTTCCCTCTCCGTCTCCCTCAACGTCTGCATTCATTCCGAAAGCCTTGGGTATAGAGGGACCGGTAATATCAGCATCGAGGATACCTACTCTGTATCCCTTTCTGCTGAGGTGAACGGCAAGCATAGAGGTAACGAGAGATTTACCTACGCCACCCTTTCCGCTCATAACCGCGATTATATGACCAACGTTACTTTTTTTGTTAGGCTCGTCCTTGGGGATACCGCCATTCTTAGAAGGGCAATTCAATCCACAGGTGGAGCAATCATGTGTGCATCCTTCTGCCATTTTCTACCTCCAAATGTATATAAAGATATTTTTTACCAAACGATATTATACAACATTATTTGCCAAAAAGCAATAGTTATTTCGAAAAAAGAAAAAAATAAAAAGGAATCCCGCGGGAATTCCTTTTTATTTTTGCTTTTGTGTCAATTAAGCCTCTTTTACGTTGAGAACCTTCTTGCCGTTGTAGTAGCCGCAAACCTTGCATACGCAGTGGGGCTTGAGCATTTCGGAGCAAGCGGGGTTGGAGCACTTAACAAGTCCGGGCATAGTGAGCTTGGAGTTGTTGCTTCTTCTCTTATCTCTGCGTGCTTTAGACACTTTTCTCTTCGGTACTGCCATTGTGAAACCTCCTCTCGGTCATGCTTTTCGCATTTCCGAATATAAATAAATTATTTTTTACTGTGTTAAGCGTTTATTTGTCTTCTTCCTTGTTAAGAAGCTGCGCCAGAACCGCAAGACGGGGATCGATCTCCTTTTTGGGGCAACCGCAATCGCCACCCTTCAGAGATTTTCCGCACTTGGGGCAAAGACCCGGGCAATCCTCGGAGCAAAGTATCTTACGGGGGAAATCAAGAAGGAGCGCTTCTGCAAGCTGCTCGTCGATATCGAGCTGACCGTTTTCAACGATCACGTACTCATCGACGTTGTCCTCTATCTGTTCCTCGGTAAGGGTACCCTCATCGGCTACCACTCTTTCGAAATCAAGAACGAACTCACCCAAAACGGTATCAAGGCATCTGTCGCACTCGGTCTCATACGCAAGATGAGCCTGCGCCTTCAGCTGCATATATCCCGCGCTGTTGGTAATTTCACCTTCAACGAGAGCATCGTCCTGAAATCTCACTCTGTCCATAGGAATGGGCTCGAGCTTGTATTCAAAGGTTATTCGGTTCTTCTCACCTCTGAGAAGAGGCCCTACGTCCAATTTCATACAAAAACCACCCTTCATCAAGACATAAAACGCGACTTTAATTATTATACATAACAAAATGCGTTTTGTCAAGAGTTTTTTTTATTTTTTGTGGGGATTTTTTAGATTTTTTGAAATTGCTGTAAATCAGCCTTCAATCTCAATATATAAAGCATCTTTTACTTGACATTAACGTAATTAAGTGTTATACTGTTAATGGTCAAATTTTGATTTGCCGTAAAGATATAAAGTGATATTGTTGCTTCGCAACAGTGGTATTTCCCTTGCGGGAAGTGATATTGTTCAGCTTTGCTGAACAGTGATATTCTATTCGCCACTTTAACTTGCGTAGCAAATACCACTCGGTGTAAGCCGAATATCACTGCGAAGCAATACCACTCGCCGCAGGCGAATAGAACTGCGCACCTTCGGTGCGCCAGAAAGGAGAGCAATATGAAAACCGTTGGCATCGTATGCGAATACAACCCTTTTCACACGGGGCATGCGCGGCAGATAGATATTCTGCGCAAGAGTGGCGCCGAGGTGATAATATGCGCTATGAGCGGCAATTTTTCAGAGCGCGGAGAGCTTACAGTTGCAGACAAATACACTCGCGCAGAGGCGGCTGTAAGATGCGGCGCGGATATAGTAGTTGAGCTTCCCTTTCCCTATTCTTCGCTTTCGGCAGAAGGATTCTGCTCTGCGGGCGTCCACATTCTCTCGTCTCTTGGTTGCGATACTCTTTCATTTGGAAGCGAGAGCGCAGACGTGGCGCTTCTTCGTCGCGCGGCTGATATAGCTTCCTCTCCCGAATTCGTCTCGGATTATGCCGAGATCTGCAAAAATCAAGGCTCGGCAAGGGCTTATTTCGACCTGCTTTCCGAAAAGCTTGGCGAGGATGCAAGGCTTCTTTCAAACGATATTTTGGGCATATCCTACGTTGCCGCCATCAAGCATCAAGGCTCCGTGATGGAGATATTCCCCATAAGTCGCGAGGGAGCGGCTTATAAGGAAACCGAGCTCGGCGGCCCTTATCCCAGCGCGACCGCCATCAGAAAGGCGACCAATGAATCGCAGAAGGGCTTTTTCGCTATCAGCTGTGACAATATCCCCACCCCTGCCCTCGAAGCCTTGAAAAGGGCTCAAAATGACGGTCTCGCGCCGGTATTTACCGACAGTATCGGATCGGATATCCTCAGCTTTTTCAAGCTTATGTCACCCGACGAGATAATTTCTCGCGCTACTAAAAGATCGGGCGGCGGAGATTCGGTCTGCTGCGACGGATGCGGTATTGTAGAAAGAATATGCAACAGTGCAAAAGCATCAAAAGATCTCGGCGAAATGCTGAAGGCATCATACAATTCAAGATATCCCGATGCAAGGATCAACCGCGTAATTCTCTTCTCCATGCTTGGCGTATCGGATGCTTTTGAAAAATCGCTACCCGAATACACCCAGCTTTTAGGAGCAAGCGACGCGGGACGAAAATACCTCTCGAATATCCGCAAGTCTTCCGCTTTCCCCATAGTCACAAAGCCTGCCGACGCTCCCGAAGCAACGGCAACGGGTATCCTCCATCTTTCCGACTCACTTTACGCATCCGCTATGCCAAAGGACGTAAATTTCGATTATTTTCTCAAAAAACACCCATATATGGGCTGAAATTGTAAATTATAAGAAAACTTTAACAATTTACTGTTGACTTATACTTTTTTATATGATATAATTTGTTATTGAATAATTTGCAAAAAACCACAGAAAGGATTTCGAGCAATCGAAAAGGTGATATATAATGGCTGAAACTCGCAATATGGTCAAGGGCGATATCATTTATTACAAGAACAAGCCCCTGGTTCGTGAAAAAGATACTATATGCTACGGTGACTTCACCGAAAAGTGCGTTCTTATATTTGAGATCATGTCTTACGTGGAAGAAGAAGGAGCAAAGGTGCCCGGCAAGATCTTCATTCAGGTGATCGACTCCGAAAGCGGAAAGATTCTCAAGCAGGCTGATAAGGAAGGTATGTTTGAGGCATTTAACTACGGTATTTTCTGGTACGAAAAGTTCCTTACCGAAAACAACTGATCGGCAAGCTTATCGAAAATACAAAAAGGCAAGCGCGGCTTGCCTTTTTTGTTTTTTATTGGATCAAAGTATATTTTTTAATCAACAATTTTCAATTGAATAATATATGCACCTATGCTCTTTACCTCTGTATTCGATCACGTCGGATCTATTCATCAGCTTCATACCGCACTTCTGCATCACGCGTTTGCTTGCAATATTTTCTTCAAACGCGCCGCATATGACCTTGGAAAATCCCTTTTCAAAGAGATACCCGATAGCTCCCTTCATCGCCTCGGTGCAATATCCTTTATTTTGATATTCAGGGGAGATGACGTAGCCCATTTCCACGCAGCCATCCACGATCTCGGTATCGTTCATAAAACCGATAAGCTCATCGCCAAGGCTTATCGCTCCAACGTATCGGTCATCAGCATTAGACAGTCGGGCAAATGCAGAAAAAAGCTTCTCCGCCGCTTCCACATTCTCAAAATCGGGGATCATATAGGTCTTTTTAATGCTTTCATCGTAAAGCATTTCAAGCATTTTTTCTTTGTCGGCGTCACAAAACGGACGGACGCTCAGTCTTTCGGTTTTGAATTGCATAATTATTTTTTTACAAGCTCCACTAAAACTATTTCTCTTGGGTTATTGAAGCGAATCGGAAAACTGCTGTTACCAACGCCGCGGCTCACTATCATCACGCTTCCCTCTCGCTCATACATTCCGCCGTCGTATTCGGGGAAAAGGCCGTAGCTTGGGGCATAGAGACCGCCGAGGAACGGAATTTGAAACTGACCGCCGTGTAGGTGTCCGCTGAGCACAAGATCAAAGCCGCAGGTGGCATACTGATAAAAATCGCGGGGGCGGTGAGCCAAAAGCACCGAAAATGCGGTTTTATCGCCCTTTAAGGCTATAAGATCGTCATTTGAAGGCTGATAACCGAAATTCTGATCTCCAACACCGGCAATGGTTATGTATTCTCCGTTTTTTTCAAATAAAACGGCATTATTTTCAAGCACCGTGACACCTGCCGCCGTCAGCTTATCGCAAAAATCGGCATAGTCGTCCTGCGACAAAACCGACTCGTGATTTCCGCTGACGTAATAGGTCGGCGCGATCAACGCGGCTTTTTCTGCAAACTCTACCGCAACCGAAATATCGGTTCGGGTTCGGTCGATAAGGTCGCCTGTTATGACGATAATATCGGGATCCGTTTTTTTCAGTTTTGCAATAAGACGAGAATTGCCATCCCCAAGCTCATCGTTATGCAGATCCGATACCTGCGCTATGCGAAATCCATCGAAGGCATCGGGAAGCTTTTCGCTCTCTATTCGGTATTCGCTGACAGTTACCGCAAAATTGCCCCATAGCATCCAAGCGGTGAAGACAATGGCGGCAAATAATAACACGGCAAATGCCAAAGAAATTGTTATCGCTAATATCCTTACTGTTTTTTTATTCATTTCAAATTAAATCATATCATTCCCAACGGGAGTATAGAAAAGCTCCGAAAACTCTGCGGCGGTCTTGGACTTAGGAAGCGCCCACATGACCTTAGCGACAACTGTTTCGGTAGTCATATCGTATGCCTCGGGGAGCTCATATTTCTGCTTGATGCGAAGTCCGACCTGGTAAACTCCCATATCGCTTCCCTCGTGAGGAACCTGAGTAGTTATAACTATTCTGACTCCCTTTTCAATAAGCCTTTCGATCTTCTCCACGAACTCGTCGTTGTCATAGTAAGGCAAACCGCCCACACCGAAGCTCTCGATTATGACCGCGTGATATCTGTCGGCGATAAAGTCAAAAATATCTGCGCTCATACCCGGGATAAGCTTGACAACGATGACCGAGGGGTCGATCTCGTCACAGAAAACAGGCTCTCCCGTGATGTTTTCACGGATATAATACTTAACCGAGCCGCGGATAAAGCCGATCTCGGGATAATCTATGCTGGAGAAGGCATTGAAGCTCTTTGTCCTCGTCTTTCTCGCTCTGGTAGCGGCAATTATCTTATCGCCAAAAACGATATGTACACCGCAGGCAGAATCGTCGGAGGCATACATAAACGCGTCGGTGAGGTTTTCTCTCGCATCGGTATCGCGCTTCTCTATCGGTATCTGCGCGCCCGTCAGCACGATAGGCTTTCGGCTGTTCTGTATAAGATAGTGCAGCATTGCCGCAGCATATGCCATAGTATCGGTTCCGTGAGTTATAACGAATCCGTCGTATTCGTCGTATACCTTGCGGATATATCTCGCCACCTCGAGCCAATACTCGGGGCGCATATTGGTGCTGTCAAGATTGTAAAGCTGAACGGTGGAAACGTGGCAGATGCTTCTGACCTCGGGAACGTGCGAGAGCAGCTGCTCCGATGCCAGGGCGGGCACAAGACCGTTTTCACTTTCTGCGGAGGCGATAGTGCCTCCCGTTGTAATTAAAAGAATGTGCTTCATAAATTACCTTATTTTTCAAAATTTATTCTGATTATTTTTCTTGCAGGAAAGAACTCTCCAAGCTCAATTCCAACGATTTTAGCGCAAATCGGTTCTCTTATCTCGGGTAAAAGTGCCTTCGCCCTTCTCACCTCATCCTCATTGCCGCAAAATACCGTTGCATGAGGAACCCACTCAAATCCGTTTGCATAATCGCATTCAAAGCTTTTGCGCAACTCAAGCAGCTCCTCGGGCACTGTGGGCTCAAGGAAAAGCACTCTGTCCGAAAATGTTTTATAGGCGACGAGCTGAACGTCAAAGCTATGAGAATCTGCCGCGACGCGCTTGATCTTCTCTACTACTTCATCCACCGCATCCGTGGGATAGCTTCCCAGCGTCAGATGAAACGGTATGCCCATGGTTTGCGTTCCTTCGCCTACCCTTTCAATGAGCGTCGCCTGCATTTTTGCAAGCAATTTTTGTGTTTCATCATCAAAGACCGCCATAACGGTCAAGAATTTTTTGTTTTCCATTTAGTTTACCTGATGTTATGTAAGTCGAGTCGCTTTTGAGGAGCAACGCGGCAAAGTGCAAAATTTCCAATGACTTGACCGACGAAATTTTGTGCGAGGCAAGGCGCACCGGAAAAAGCAAGACGAAGGCTTACTTACGTAAGTCGAGTCGCTTTTGAGGAGCAACGCGGCATCGCGCAAAATTTCTAAGGTCAAATGCCGAAGCCGCCGTCTACGCCTATCACCTGTGCAGTTATGAACGATGCCTTTTCACTTGCAAGGAAGTATACGAGCTCGGCAACCTCAGAGGGGTCTCCGATTCGGTAAAGAGGCGTCTCCTCGCAAAGCTCCGCCATGGTATCGTCGTCATAGCAAGCGTTCATATCGGTATCGATAACGCCGGGTTCGACGCAATTGACTCTTATTCCCGACCGCCCAAGCTCCTTGGCAAGAGAGAGAGTAAGACCGCGAAGCCCTGCCTTGCTTGCCGAGTATGCCGACTCGCAGGACGCGCCGCATCTGCCCCAGACCGAGCCTATATTGATTATAGATCCGCTCTGCTGTCTTACCATATCCGCCGTTGCCGAGCGGCTCATATAAAAGGCGCTTGAAAGGTTGGTGTTCATCACCTTCATCCAGTGCTCGTTTGTCATATCGGTTATCAGCTCGCTTTCGCTGATGCCCGCGTTGTTGATAAGTACGTCAACTCCGCCGAGATAGCCTACCGCTTGCTCATAAGCCCAAGCCGCCTCCTCGGGGTCGGAAATATCTGCTTTTATGGGGAATGCTCCCGTTTCGTCGGCACATTCCTCTGCCGCCTCGTCATTGAAACGGTATATAAACGCAACCGCATAGCCGTTCTCGGCAAAAAGCTCAACGCATGCGCGACCGATGCCGCGCGAGCCGCCTGTAACTATTACTTTTTTCATAAATACATCCTTATATTTTTTTGAATTATTCTTCGATTACCGATTTTCTTGATAAAATTGAGCTTATGATCTCGGGCGGGAATTTGAACTTTCTTTCATAGGTCAAAAGACCGTTTTTCTCCTGCTCCACGTCGGTGAGCTGAGTATAGCAATACGCGAAAATGTCTTTGTTATCAAGGAGAACGTCGGTAAGCCCCTTGAGACGCTCCAAGAACTCCTCTTCGGTCTTCACGCTTACACCGTAGCCCCAAGCCTTGGTATCCTCTCCGACTACCCACTTGATTCCGCCGTACTCGCTGACGAACACGGGCCTTCTTGTATCGTACCAGATACGGTCAGGAGTTTTTCTTTTTATCTGACAGTTAACGATTCCCTCGCCGATGCGAGAATAATTGTCTCTGAATTTTTCGGGGTCCTGCTCGTAGTCGTGAACGTCGTGAACGTCGCTTCGGCAGGGGTAAGATCCGCTATTGGTCACGATGGGACGGGTGGGATCGATGGCTCTCGTCACTTCAAATATCATATTGATAAAATCGTTGCTCTGTCTTCTGCCCTCCTTATCCCAGGTCTCGTTAAAGGGACACCAACCGATGATCGAGGGGTGCGACATATCTCTCTTGACCTCCTCGATCCACTCGGGCAGGAAATGGTAGATGCTCATAGGATCGGTATGGTCGAGTCCCCAGTTGCCCGTCTCGTCGAAGACCATATAACCGAGTCTGTCGGCATGATATAGGAATCGGGGCTCAAATACCTTCTGATGAAGTCTCGCGCCGTTAAATCCAAGCTTCATTGAAGCCTCTATATCAAATATCAACGCCTCGTCTGAGGGCGCGGTATAGATTCCGTCGGGATAGAAGCCCTGATCGAGCACAAAGCGACCGAAAACGCGTCTGCCGTTTACGTAAAGTCCTTCTTTCGTAAGTCTCACGTTGCGGAGACCGAAATAGCCCTTCAGGGTATCCTTGATCTCTCCGTCCTTGACCAACTCAAACACTACGTCATAAAGGTTGCCCTGACCTAAGTCCCAAAGGTGCTCCTCCGAGAGCTTTATCGCAAGAGTGCTTCTTCGGTCAAGAATTTTCGTCTCGCCAAATCCCACCTCTCTGCCGTCGAAATAAACGGTCGCCTTGAGTATGGCTCCAAGAGCCTGCTCGGTGCTTTCCGCAGACAAAATGACTGTGGTATTTGCAACGTCAGCTATCGCCTCGTATCTCTCGATATGCGCGGCATCCACCGCCTCAAGCCATACCGTCTGCCAGATACCCGTGGTTCTGGTATACATGCAGCCGAAGGATTTCACAGCGGGGCTCTGCTTTCCGCTGACCTGACGAGGTGAGCGTGTGTCGTCCTCGGCATAAACGGTGATATAGTTACCTTCCTTTTTCAATTCAGGGGTAATATCAAAGCAGAAGGGTGTGTAACCGCCCCTGTGAGTACCGACTCCCCTTCCGTTAACAAAAACCTGAGTTTTATAATCACAGGCGCCGATATGGAGCAATATTCTCTTGCCCTGCCAAGCCTCGGGGATCTCAATATCACGTCTGTACCACACCGCATTCATAAAATCGGTATGCGCAACGCCTGAAAGTCGGCTTTCGGGGCAGTAAGGCACGGTTATCTTGCCGTCAAGGCTATCTCTTGTCGCGTAATGCTTTTCAATGCCAACCAAGACGTTATCTATTTCAAAATCCCACTCACCGTTAAGGCTTATCCAATTTTCTCTCATCGCATCGGGACGTGGATGCTCGAGTCTCAAATTAACATTCTCCATAAAATCCGCCTTTCTGCGCTCAAGCGCTCTGAGTTAATTAAATTATAACATATTAATATATAAAATACAATATTTTTTTCACTTTATTGCGATATTTTTTCTTCAAAGCTCTTGCAAAAAGGTAAAATTTGTTGTATAATATAATTTGGTATACGATGTATGCCCCTAAAAAGCAAAAAAATTAAAAGTACATAATACACAGGAGGTCATTATGGCAAACGCAAGATACGAGTCCGCTAAGGAAATCTACGCAAGATACGGCATTGATACCGAAGCGGCTATCGCAAAGCTTTCCGACGTTCGCATTTGTATGCACTGCTGGCAGGCAGACGACGTAAGAGGTTTCGAGGGTACTGGTACTCTCTCCGGCGGTATTCAGACTACCGGTAACTACCCCGGCGGCGCTCGCAACCCCGACGAGGTTTTCGCAGACCTTGACAAGGCTCTCTCCCTCATTCCCGGAACCCACAAGATCAACGTTCACGCTAACTACGCTATCGCTGAGGATGGCGAGGTTATCGACCGTGACACCATTGAGCCCCGTCACTTCAAGAGATGGGTAGAGTTCGCAAAGGCTCATAACTGCGGTCTCGATTTCAACCCCACCTTCTTCTCTCACCCCAAGGCAGGCGGTCTTACCCTTTCCAGCCCCGACGATGAGATCAGAGCTTTCTGGGTAAAGCACGGTATCGCTTGTATCCGCATCTCCGAGTACTTCGCTCGTGAGACCGGTTATCCCTGCGTAATGAACATCTGGACCGGCGACGGTACAAAGGATATCCCCGGCGACAGAATGGGTCCCCGTCAGAGATATGCTGACTCCATCGACCAGATCATCGGCTGCGGCTACGACAAGAGCTTGGTTTACGTAACCGTTGAGTCCAAGGTATTCGGTATCGGTGTTGAGGCTTACACCGTAGGTAGTGCTGAGTTCTCTCTCGCATACGCTATGACCAGAGGTATCACTCCTCTTATGGATAACGGTCACTATCATCCTACCGAGGTAGTTTCCGATAAGATCCCCGCGCTTCTCGTCTTCTCCGACAAGATCGCGCTTCACATCACCCGTCCTATCCGTTGGGACTCCGACCACGTTGTTGCATACGACGATGAGACCCGCGAGATGATGAAGGAGGTCGTTCGTTGCGACGCTCTTGACAGAGTATTCCTCGCAACCGACTACTTCGACGCTTCTATCAACCGTGTAGCGGCTCTCGTTATCGGTATGAGAAACGTTCAGAAGGCTCTTCTTAACGCTCTTCTTACTCCCAATGCTGAGATCAAGGGCTATCAGGACAAGGGCGACTTCACCAAGATGCTAATGCTCCAGGAAGAGATCAAGACCCTTCCCATGGGCGACGTATGGAACGAATTCTGCGAAAGAAACGGCGTTTGCGGCTGCTCTTGCTGGTTCAAGGAGATCGAAAAGTACGAGGCTGAGGTTCTCTCCAAGAGAGTTTAATTCTGAATCACCCAAAAAATCGGCTGCCGATGCCCAACTTCTCATAAGGAAGTTGGGCAGTTTTATTCGCCTGCGGCGAGTTCTATTGCTTCGCAGTGATATTCGTCTTGCGACGAGTGGTATTCGCTACGCGAGTTTAGGAGGCGAATAAAATATCACTAAAGCCGTAGGCTTTAATATCACTGTTGCGTAAGCGGCAATATCACTCCGACGAAGTCGGAATATAACTTGACTAATTGTCGATTTTGATGTATAATATTTGCAGAGGTGATGTTATGTCAAACAGCGTTATGAGAGATAAAGCAAAGGATTTTGCAAAGAATATTGTCTTCCTCTGCCGTAATATGAAGGCAGAGCATAAAGAAACGGTGCTTATAAATCAACTGCTGCGTTCAGGCACTTCCATTGGTGCGAACATTCACGAAGCACAATATGCACAAGGTACAAAAGACTTTATATCTAAACTTGAAATTGCTCAGAAGGAATGCTATGAAACAGAATATTGGCTTGAGCTTTTATTTGAAACCGGTTGTATTGAAGAATGTATTTACAAGTCTATTCAGAACGATTGCGGAGCAATTCGCAGAATGTTGATTGCTTCCTTGAACACAATTAAATCAAAACAAGAATAGGGGTATGGGCTCTGCCCGAACCTTTGTAATACAAAGGCGAAACTGGCGATAAATATGAAATACTACGAATTGGCGGGATAGTTATTTATGTGTATGATTTGTGATAGAATCAAAATGATCAAGCAAGGGACGAACCCTTGGTTTGTCAAGGAATTAGAAACCGGATACGTTGTCATTGGAGATAATCAACATTTTAATGGCTATACATTATTCCTTTGCAAAGAACACAAGACAGAACTCTTTCAATTAGACTATTCTTCAAAAATGAAATTTCTGGAAGAAATGTCCGTTGTTGCCGAAGCCGTAGCAAAAGCGTTCAACGCTGAGAAAATGAACTATGAGTTATTAGGTAATGGCGATACCCATCTGCATTGGCATTTGTTTCCCAGAGTAAGCGGAGATTTAGAAGGCTACGGAAACAACGGGAAGGGACCTGTGTGGTGGTATCCAATGGAAAAAATGTACAGTTCGGAGAATCGTCCTGATAAAGAAAGGTTGAATGCCTTGAAGAGAAATTTGGCAGAAGAATTGGAAAAACTTTTATGATTATAAATAAACGCCCCGACAGATCTTTTGAAATCTGTCGGGGTTATCTATTTGTTTCTGCAGATCAAATTTAAGTCTTATGAGCAAACTTCCTTATGAGAACCAGCATATGACGCCGATTTTTTATATTATAAGGTAGCTTTCGGCTATATGCCGAGAGCTTTTTTCGCTATCTCCGCCAATGGCTCGTACATTTCGATAAATAATGCCCAAAACGGAGCCACATACACCAATGATACCGCAACGTCGATGAGTATTCCTTTGACCGAGGGCTTTCTGAATCTCAAAAAGATATAGAGCCCTATCAGACACAAAAATACCACGAAGCAGATCACTCCGAAAATAAAGCTTGCGGGATGCCTTATGGGATGATTCTTCGGATGATCGAGAAAATAGCAGGTGGCAAACCACATGACGCATGACAGTCCGAGGCCCACGACCGCCGAAATAACGATCGACGTGACCGAGCTCTCTACCGTACAGTGCTTCGAGAAGAATCGGTTAAATACCGTTGCTAATATACCGGTCAAGGTAATCAGAATTCCGAATCTGAAAAGCTGTCCCACCGTATACTCAAGCCTTCTCGTAAGATATTCCGCGGTGGGTCCGCTCGCTCCACCGATTATGCCGACAGATGTGTCCTGCTCGGCAAATCTCAGCGCCACAACAGCAACAATCGATATGCTTGCAGCAATTATTGCCAATCCCAAAAGGATCACGAGAGCTGAATAGACGATCCACGAGATCCTTCTTGCCGTCATTCTTTTTTCTTTTTCCATTAAACTATCTCCTCAAAATCTGCCGCGCCATGCTTGCAGAGGGGACAGATGAAATCCTCCGGAAGCTGATCTCCCTCGTAAACGTATCCGCAGATCTTGCAGACGTAGCCCTTCTTACCCTCGGTTTCGGGCTGAGGCTTGACGTTTGCGTGATAGTAGGAATACGTCATAGTCTCCTTATCGGAAATGACTCTCGCCTCGGTAACCGAGCAGATGAACATTCCGTGAGTATCGAGATCGACGTACTGTTCAACCTTCAGCGACATAAAGGAATTGATATATCTCTGGAGGAAGGGCAGACCGTTATCGGAATGCATAGCCTCGAAATCGGCGAACTTATCGACGTTTCTTCCGCTCTGGAATCCGAATCTCTCAAATATCGAGAAGGGGGCTTCAACGGTGAGACAGTTGATATTCATAATACCCGTCTGCTTGATAACGTGGTGAGAATAATTAGCCTTATTTATTGTAACCGCGATTCTGTTAGGAGAGCTTGTTACCTGAGTAACGGTGTTTACTATAAGACCGTTATCCTTTTTACCGTCGTTTGAGGTCACTACGTAGAGTCCGTAGCCGATCTTGAAAAGTGCGGTAAGATCGTTCTTGTTTGCTGTGGAATCCTGCTGAGCGAGATAGTCACGGCAGAGCTCCTCGGCAAGAGCATCCAGTTGAGCCGCACTTTCCTCGTTCAGCGCGGAAAGGATCTTTACGGTAGACTCGGTATAGGTAAGATTCTTGCTCTTTTCGAGCATTCCCTTCATGACCTTGGTCGCCATAGGCGCCCAGCTTCCGTTTTCGATAAATGCAACGGTTCTGTTGCTGAAATTACGCTCGGTGAGATGGTTGATGAATTCACGCATAAACGGGAATATCTCAGCGTTATAGGTAGTAGTGGCAAGGACTATCTTACTGTAACGGAAAGCATCCTCGACAGCCTCTGCCATATCGCATCTTGCGAGATCGTTGACAACGACCTTTGGGCATCCGTTAGCCTTCAGCTTTTCGGCAAGCTGAAGCACCGCCTTTCGGGTATTTCCGTAAACCGAGGTGTAGGCGATAACTATTCCCTCTTCCTCGGGCTGATAGCTTGACCAGGTGTTGTAAAGTCCGATATAATAGCCGAGATTTTCGCTCAGCACGGGACCGTGGAGGGGACAGATGGTCTGAATGTCAAGTCCCGCCGCCTTTTTAAGCAGAGCCTGAACCTGCGCGCCGTACTTACCTACGATGCCGATATAATATCTTCTTGCCTCGCAAGCCCACTCGTCCTCTACGTCAAGAGCGCCGAATTTACCAAAGCCGTCAGCCGAGAAAAGCACCTTATCACAGCTGTCGTAGGTCACGATGACCTCGGGCCAGTGAACCATGGGAGCGGTCACAAAGGTAAGATTGTGCTTACCGAGACAAAGGGTGTCTCCCTCGCCCACAACTATCTGTCTGTCGGAAAAGTCCTTGCCGAAGAAATTCTTCATCATATTGAATGCCTTCTGCGAGGAAACGATCTTAACGTCGGGATAGGTATTAATAAAGTTGACTATATTGGCGCTATGGTCGGGCTCCATGTGCTGAATGATGAGATAATCGGGCTTTCTTTCTCCGAGAGTATTCTGAATATTATCCAACCACTCGTGGGTAAAGCTTGCGTCGACCGTATCCATGATCGCGATCTTTTCATCGATTATGGCGTATGAATTATAAGAAATTCCGTCGGGAACGATATACTGTCCCTCGAAAAGATCGATCTTGTGATCGTTAACTCCAATATATTTAATGTCATTTGTTATAAGCATTTTAGTCTCCTGTCTTTTATGTCTTTACTTTTTATTATATCTATTTTATTATTACATAAATTAAAATTACATCCAGAAAATTACACCTGCACCGTTTACGACATATGTATCAAACAGATAGATAAGCGCCTCAAACACTTCTTGTATGATCGTATCGCCAAACATCGCTACAACACCTGCGAGCAGGGTAAGTATCGGCATGAGCGCGGGAGAAAGAACAACTAACAGTTCCGCCACAAAGGAAACGATAAACGCGAATATAAAGCTTACCACAAATATTACAACGTCAAGTACAAAGGAGAACAAAGACAGTACTGCGAGTCCGACTATAAGGAGCACCGAAACTACCAAAGCAAAGCAAGAGAAAAGCATTGCAAGCTTTCTTTGTGAGCTGATATTGCCCTTCTTTTTTGCGATCGACGCGAGAACAATACCAACAATTGCCAAAGCGGTTATCGGTATGCAGGTGATCATATGTACGAAGGGCGCTATGCTGGACAAGCCTATCACAATGTCGATAATGAAAGACATGATAAGGGTGCCGACAAGTCCAAGCACACTGATCGCCGCAAAGGACAGCGAAACAATACCCAATATCAGAGATACCAGGGAAAGAACCTTACCGGGGGTTTTTTCTTTTTCATTCAGGGTCACCTCTGCTACTATCTCAACGTTTTCGGTAGCAACGTTTTCGTTTGTGTTTTCCATTTTCATTTTCCTTTCTGTTCTCTTCACGGCAAAGAAGCCATTGAATAATTATATTCTTTTAACGATATCGCTATCGTCTTTGAATATCGAGTTTTTGGGCACTACTCCTCTTACCGAGGAAAGTGGGTAAACGGAAGAATTTTTGCCTATGACCGTTCCGGGATTCAGAACCGAGCCACAGCCTATCTCAACGAAGTCGCCGAGCATCGCGCCCACCTTTTTTCTTCCGGTCTCTATCTTCTCTCCGTCGCGGCTCTTGATAACTACAAGGGTCTTGTCGCTCTTGACGTTACTGGTGACAGATCCCGCGCCCATGTGAGATTTATATCCGAGAATGCTATCGCCTACGTAATTGTAGTGCGGCACCTGCACGTTATCGAAGAGTATGCAATTTTTCAGCTCCGTAGAATTTCCCACAACGCAATTCTCACCCACAAGAGCACTTCCGCGAATGAATGCACAATGGCGCACCTCGGTATTGTGTCCGATAATGCAGGGACCCGAGATGCTTGCGGTAGGAGATACGGTTGCCGTCTTTGACACCCATATATCCTCGCCGATTTTATCGTAGAGCGAGCTGTCGAGGGCATTTCCAAGGCTGATTATAAGCTCCTTGATGCCACCGAGAGCCTCCCACGGGTACGTATAACCCGAAAGATATTTGGCTGCAAGGGTATGGCTTAAGTCGTAAAGATTTGCAATTTTAGCTGATTCCATATAATCTCCAAAATAAAATATCTGTTATTTCAGCTCAACGATAGTAACGCCGCCGTCACCCTCGCCGAACTGACCTATGCGGAAGCCGGATATACGCTTATCACCCTTAAGGAACTTCCAAAGCGCGGTTTTGAGCGCTCCCGTTCCCTTTCCGTGGATAAGTCGCACACTTCTTACGTTTGCAAGGGTCGCCTCGTCGAAATATTTGTCAACGGCAAGCCAAGCCTCGTCGCCCGTCATACCGCGCAGGTCGATCTCGTCCTTAAAGGTGGTCGTTCTCGTCACCGAATAGGTGGACGCCTTAACCTTCTTTTCACCGCTGATGACCTTGGGCTCGTTCTCCTTCAGGCGAAGGTTCTTGATATTGACTCTCGTTTGCAGAATGCCCGCCTGAACTCTTACGTTGCCCGACTTATCGGGGTCTTCAAGCAGCGTCGCATCGCTACCGAGAGTTACGATAGTGACTTCATCGCCCTTTTTCAGCTTTCTCGGGAGAACGTAGTTTTCGTCAGCCTTAGGCTTCTCAACAGGATCGAATTTATCGGAATTCTCTCTCCAGTGGTCGCGTACCGCCTTTCTTGCCCTATCAAGCTCGCTGCCGAGATTTTCGGACTCACGAGCCTTGCGCACCTTATCCATCTGCTCCATAATGAAGTCGCTGGATGCCTTTGCGCTTGTAACCATGGTTACCGCCTTTTGTCTCGCCTTTTCAAGCTCCTTTTCGCTCTCGGCAAGCCTTGCCTTGATGGTCTTCTCCGATTCAAGCTTGAATCTCTCGTAGTCGGCTCGCATCTGCTCGGTCTCCTCGCGCGCCTTCTCCATCTCTATTCGGCTATGCTCAAGCTGACCGATTATATCCTCGAATTTTCTGTTATCGGTGCTGATGTAGTTTTCCGCGCTGTCGATTATCTCGCGAGGCAAGCCAAGCTTCTCGGAAATAGCAAAAGCATTGGACTTTCCGGGCGTACCGATTATCAGCTTATAGGTAGGCTTAAGAGTCTCAACGTCGAACTCGCAGGACGCGTTGCAAACTCCGTCGGTATCAAGCGCGTATGCCTTAAGCTCGGCATAATGGGTGGTCGCCGCGCACATAGCACCCTTGCTTCTCACAAAATCGATTATAGACACCGCAAGTGCCGCACCCTCAACGGGGTCAGTACCCACGCCAAGCTCATCGAAAAGCACCAGCGAGCGGGAATTCACGTTGCCCATAAAGGACACGATATTGACCATATGCGACGAGAAGGTGGAAAGCGATTGCTCAATACTCTGCTCGTCGCCGATGTCAACAAGAATATTGTCACAAACCGTGATAACGCTGCCCTCGTCGGCAGGAATATGAAGTCCCGATTGCGCCATAAGGACGAAGAGACCAAGCGTCTTCAGCGTTACCGTCTTTCCTCCGGTATTGGGACCGGTAATTATCATAGTATCGTAGCCATCGCCAAGTCGTACGTTTATCGGCACTACTCTATCCTTATCGATCAAGGGATGTCGCGCTCTTTTAAGCTCGATCACACGCTCCTCGGTCACCGCGGGCGCGCTTCCGTTCACAGCGTAAGACATCTGCGCGCAGGCGAAAGCAAATGCAAGCTCGGTTATATTTCTGTAATTGAGCCAAATTGAATTGGAGCTTTCGGAAACAAGAGCCGAGAGAGCCGCAAGTATCTTATCGATCTCGTGCTGCTCCTTGGACTCAAGCACGCGAAGCTCGTTGTTGGCTTCCACCACCGCCACCGGCTCTACAAATATAGTCGCACCCGAGGACGAGGTGTCGTGGATAAGTCCCTTGACCTCATTTTTGCATTCTGCCTTGACGGGAATAACGTAACGTCCGTTTCTTGTGGTTACTATATTCTCCTGCAGATATTTTGCGTGGCTTCCGCCCTGAACGTATTTCTGGAGCGTTTCTTTAATTTTGTTATTGGTGATCCTGATCTGTCGGCGAATATTCGCAAGAGTATCCGAGGCTTCGTCGGCAATAAGCTCCTCCGAGATGATCGAGCGGCTTATCCTCTCCTCCAACGTTCTGTTGGGGAGGAGACGGTCAAATATCTCGTCAAGCACGGTATCGAAAAGATGATTGCCGTGACAGTAATCGTAAAGCATTCTTGCGGTCCTCAGCACAGATGCGATGGCAAGCAGCTCGCCGGGCGACAGTGTCGCCCCCTTATCTGCTCTCTCGCAGGACTCCGAAACGTCCTTTACCATGCCGAAGGAAGGCATTCCCTTAGCATCGCAAAGCCTTTTTGCGTCGGTAGTTCTTCTCTGCCGCTTCAGCACCGTCTCGGCGTCGTCCGCAGGCATAAGCATCCTTGCCGCCGTTTTGGAGCCCTCGGTAGGCGCAAAGCTTGCCAGCATTTCGCAGATCTTATCAAATTCAAGTGAACGTAATGTTTTTTCGTTAAAGCTCATTTTTTCAACCGTTAAATAATTCAGTCAGTGTTAAGTTCTCTTATTTTCCTTGCAATAGCTTCAAAGTCAAGCTTCGAAGCGGAAAGATAGCTCTCTCCCTCGCGTCTCACAACGAAGGGATCGTCACAGCCCATGACCGCATATCGGATACCGTCAAGCCTTCCTCGCTCTCTAAGCTTTTCGGAAAGCAGCATACCGAAGCCACCTGCCTTGATCTCTTCCTCGACAAATATTATGCTCTCGGGCGATATCTCATTAATGACGCCTTCAATCTCATCGGCAAGACTGTCATAGGGGGCAATATATTCGCAAAGCACGATCCCAACGCCGTCACCAATAAGCTTTTTAGCCTTCAGGCATTCGGCGGCAATTTTGCCGTGCGTTATAATTATATTCTTTGGCAAGTCGCTCGGTGAAAAATCACGTCTTATGCCAACATTTTCGATTTTTTCTCCGCAGTAGAAGGCTTTGACTATGTCATCGCGCTCACCGCCGCTGGGGTATCTTATTATTGCCGTAGACTTCTCGTCCAATGCTTCACGAAGAGAAGCTTCCAGACCCTTATAGGTCACGGGGGCATATATTTTTACGTTTGGAAGCTGAGATGCAAAGGCAACGTCGAAAATTCCGTGGTGCGTTGCTCCGTCGGAATTGTTGAATCCTGCTCTGTCAACGCAGAATACCGCCGGAAGCCTTTGAAGCGCCACATCGTGTATCAGCTGGTCGTAGCCTCTCTGCAAGAACGAGGAATATACCGCGAAAACAGGCTTATATCCGCTTGCAGAAAGACCTGCGGCAAAGGTGACCGCGTGCTCCTCCGCTATACCGACATCGAAAAATCTTTCGGGATATTTTGCGGCAAAGCCGTCAAGACCCGTGCCTGAGCTCATAGCCGCCGTTATCGCGCATATCTTTTCGTCATTTTCGGCAAGGGCGCATATTGCTTTGCCGAACTCCGCAGAAAAATTCGTCTCGGTTTTTGCCTTGGCGGCAGGTCGCACTCCGTGATATATATCGGGAAAATTCTCGGCTTTTTCGTATCCCTTTCCCTTTTTTGTCTTCAGATGGACGAGAACGCTCTCGCCAGCCTTCTTGGCGGCATCAAGCAGAGCCTCTACGTCATCGTAATTATTTCCGTCGGCAGGTCCAAGATAATAAAGCCCCATATCCTCAAAATAATTACTGCCGTAGAGCTTATTCTTAAAGGATTTTTTGGCATCCCTTATCTTTCTGAAGAGCCAATCTCCCACAAGAGGGAGCTTTTTGATAAAGGAAACGGTTGCGCGCTTCGCCTTGAAATAGCTTCTCTTCTTTCGGATCTTTGCCATGCTTTTTGCAAATCTTCCGATATTCTTGGAGATAGACATCTCATTCTCATTGAGAATTATAATAAGCTTCAGGTCTCTTGAGCAGTTATTAAGGGCTTCGTGTATCATTCCGCCCGTAAATGCTCCGTCGCCAAGCACCACAACTGTATAGGCATCCGATCCCGAAAGCTTATCGGCTCGCGCAAATCCAAGAGCCGCCGACAAAGACGTTGAGCTGTGTCCCGCGCCAAAGCAATCGTATTCGCTTTCGTCGCGGTTCGTAAAGCCCGTTATACCTCCCGCCTGCCTCAGCGTATCAAATCTTTCGTATCTCCCGGTCAGAAGCTTGTGTGTATAGCTCTGGTGTCCCACGTCAAAAATAACGTGATCGTGAGGGCAATCGAAAACCTTGTGTATCGCCACGGAAAGCTCTACCGCGCCAAGATTCGATGCCATATGTCCGCCGTTCTTCTCAGTAGTCTCGATAATGCACTGTCTTATCTCGTCGCAGAGAGAATGCATCTCCTCCGCTTTAAGGTCTTTTATGTCCTTCGGAGAGCTTACTCTGCCAAGATAATTGTATTCATTTTTCACAAGGCTAGCCTCCCCATAATAAAGTATATTATAATTATGCTATTATATTTTATCACTTTTACGTCTCTTTGTAAAGAGCTTTTTGAAAATAATTGCCTTTTATATCGAAATATGAAAAAGCATAAAGAAAAAGGGCGCGTATGCGCCCTGAATCTTTAAGTATATATTACTTCTTGTAGTACTTAGCGCCACCGATCTCGATGTAATCGCCGCCGTTATCGTTGCCTGCGTTGTAGCTCTTTTTACCAACAAGAAGAAGTCTAATTGCTCCGTACTCCATATCAAGCCAGCTTTCAGCCTCGGGAAGCTCGATTTCGATAGTAGGATTGCCCTCTTCGTCCTCGCCCATCTCGAATGTACCTTCAACGGTAGTCTTCTTGGAGTCGCCGTAGCTAAGCTCAAGCTTATCGCCGGAGAACTTAAGAGTTACATTTCCGCTTTCGCTTACGTAGGTTCCGCTGGGAGCGTTGGAGCAGGATACGAGTGCCATGCACATCATAATTGCTACGAGAGAGATTGCTACTACTTTGATTGCTGTTTTCATAGTTGATGTTTCCTTTCTTAAACTGTTTTGCGATTTTTGTCTCGCACACTAATTATATAACTATTCAAAAGTTTTGTCAATAGCTTTTGCTAAAAATAGACAAATAATTATTTTCCCGACTCTGTCTTTCCTCTTTTGTTCTTGATCTGCAGGATTATTTCAATCACAAAAAATGAGGCAACACCCGCGGCACAGACATAAACGATAGAATTGCCGATCAAGGAATAAAGGGTTCTTTCGCTACGCATTTGAACATCGGAGACAACGTATCCCTTTTCAAGCGCCTCGGCTTCCTCGATAACGTTGCCCAAAGGATCGACCACCGAGGTAATTCCGGTGTTACCCGAGCTTACAACGTATCTTCCGCTCTCGATAGCGCGAAGCTTGGCGTGAGAATTATGCATATAGAGCGCCAGAGAATCCTTGAACCACGAATAGTTGGTCGAAAGCACGATGATCTCTGCCCCGTTATTGACCGCGCCGAGGGCGATAGTCTCGTAAGCCGAGTCGAAGCAGATTCCGCAGCCCACCTTACCGTATTCGCCGTTGATAACCACGTAATCCTCTCCTCGCTTAAGGTCGCTGTCAAGCATATTGATGTCCGCAAGCGGCGGGAATATTCTGACGAACAGGTCTCTCATAGGTACAAATTCACCGAAGGGCACAAGATTTATCTTGCTGTATACGTCCTCACTGAATTCACCCTTGGAGCTTATTTCGTAAAGCGAATTGTATTTCATTCCGCTTTCTTCGTCTGCGGTGAACGCGGAAATGAGAATAGTTACGTCATTTTCAATTGCTATCTCTCTGACGGCATCTCCGATATGCTCGCTTACAGAAAGATCGTAAGGCAGTGCGGTCTCGGGCCAGACGACGACCTCAGCACCCTCTGCCACGGCTTGCTCGGTAAGATCACGATAGGTTTCGAGAATATACTGGTATCCTCCGCTCCACTTTTCGGTGGATGAAATATTTCCCTGCGCCGCCGCCATCTTCACCGTGCGTCCGTTTTCCTTGTAGGTAGCGGTCACGGCAAGACCGAGAGCAAGATTCAGCGCGAATATTGCCAAGGGCACGGCAAGAGCGATCCTTCTTAATCCGACCTTAAGTATTGCCATAGCCAAGAAGAAGTTGAATGCAACGATAATAAATGAAACAAAGTATGGTCCGAAAAGCGAAGCGCTTCTGATAAGCAGAGAGAAGCTGACCTGACCGAGAGCAAGCTTACCCCAAGGCAAGCCCCACCAGCCAATAGTCTGCCACCATTCCGCGACCACCCATATTCCCGCCATTAAGACGGGCATGAGATACGGAACTCTCTTTAAAAGCCTTGTTCTTGCCGCCGCGGTGAAGACTAAGAATCCCAATGCGCTGAAAAGCGATTGGAAGAATGCTATACCAAAGCAAGCAAGGAAGACTATCACAAGAGACAGCTCATTGGAAAGCCCCGCAAAATCCATAGGATACATATAGAAGAACCAATGATATATCACGGGATAATAGCCCATATAGAATATCATTCCGAAGCAATATGCCTTAAATAGCTTCGGCTTCTCTTCCCGTGAAAGCCATATCAGCACCATTGCCATGGGTATCAGTGACACCCATTGAAAAAATCCCAATTGAGGAAGCAGCTGAGGCAATGCCGCAAGAATTCCGCTTCCGAGAAGCATGACAGGCATCTTCAGTCTTGTAAAAAACTTGTTCATTTTTAAAACCCTTATTTAACGCTTTTCGCGTATTATTTTGATTATCTTCTCGCAGGCTCCCGAATATTCCTCGACGAACCAAATATCGGTAGGATCAAGCGCCACCTGCTTTCCCGAAAGATAACCGAGGTATCCCCCGTCCTTGCCGAAATCAAAGATCAGACGGTATGAATAGAGGGCTTGGTACTTGTATCCGCGCACTCTGTCGTCGCGATTGATTCCGTACTTGCCGTCGCCGAGAAGCGGATGACCGATATGCGCCATGTGGGCGCGTATCTGGTGCGTTCTTCCCGTCACAAGCTCGACCTCAACGAGAGAGCTGTCGCGGTGAGAGGCGAGAACCTTATATTTCGTAATGATATTCTTGTAGCCGTCCTTCGGCTTATCGGATATAGTGACGAGATTATCCGCGCTGTTCTTTTTCAAATATCCCGTCAAGGTATCGGCAGGCTTCTGAGGCTTGCCGTGAACGGCGCAAAGATAGAATTTTCTTATCTCGTCGTTCTTTATCTTCTCGTTCATAACGCGCAGAGCCTCGGCATTCTTTGCCGCAATGACGATGCCGCCGGTATTGCGGTCGATACGGTTACAGAGCGCGGGAGCAAAGGACTGCTCGGCTTCGGGGTCATACTCGCCCTTCTGATAAAGATACGCCTTGATGTGCATTATCAGCGTATTGTCCTTGGCACCGTCGTCCTCGTGGACAAGCACTCCGGGACGCTTGTTGCAAAGAATGATATTTTCATCCTCGTAAACAATATCAAGCTTGGGAGTGATACGCGCCAGCGCGCCGTCATCCTTCTCGGGAGAATCGAAAAATTCGTCTCTTATAAAGAGCTGGATCTCGTCGCCCTCAAGCAGTATCTGCTTCTGCTCGCACCTCTTGCGATTGACCTTGATTTTCTTTGTTCTTATATACTTGTACATAAGCGATGCGGGAAGACCCTTAATGGCTTTCGTAAGAAATTTGTCGAGTCTCTGCCCCGCATCATTTTTGTTTATCTTTAATATTTGCATATTTTTTCCTCATACTTTTCTTGGAAAGAAAAGTATGCAAAAGAACTTCCATAAATTAGTTTTAGTTGTAGCCGAAAAACTCTTTAAACCGGTTTAAAATAAATATCCGGGATACAGTATAAGCGAATTAATTGAAAGTTTCTTTGTCTTCTTTCTTTTCCAAAGAAAGAAGGTTAAAGTGTTCCGAAAATTCTGTCGCCTGCGTCGCCGAGACCGGGAACTATGTAAGCGTGATCGTTCAGCTTTTCGTCGAGCGCGGCGGTGAAGATATCAACGTCGGGGTGGTCAGCCTGAACCTTTGCAACACCCTCGGGAGCGGCAACGAGGCACATAAACTTGATGTGAGTGCAGCCTGCCTCCTTGAGCTTGGTCAAAGCGTCGCTTGCAGAGCCACCGGTTGCCAGCATAGGGTCAACGAGGATAACGATTCTCTGATCGATATCGGATGGCAGCTTGCAGTAATAGGTCACGGGCTCGTGAGTTTCGGGATCGCGGTAAAGACCGATATGACCGACCTTTGCAACGGGAACCAGGTCAAGAAGTCCGTCTACCATACCGACACCTGCGCGGAGGATCGGAACGATGGCAAGCTTTTTGCCCGAGATCTTGTATGCGGTAGTCTTCTGTATGGGAGTCTCTATTGTGATCTCCTCGAGAGGAAGATCGCGGGTGATCTCGTAGCCCATAAGCATAGCGATCTCGTTTAAGAGCTCGCGGAAATCCTTGGAGCCTGTCTTTTTATTTCTCATAATAGAGAGCTTGTGCTGAATAAGAGGATGATCGATAACGTGAAGTGTACTCATAGCAATATTTCCTTTCCGTCTTGCAGATTTTATATACTTTAATAATTATACATCAATTTTCGCGCTTTTTCAAGGCTTTTTTATATTTTATTCAAATTTTTATTTTAAATAAAATTCCGACTTTCTATTGACTTTGCCTCCCTGCGGTTGTATAATTTCCTTATAACCCTATCCCTTTGAAAGCGAGGACATAAAAATGGATGAACACAAGGTAGCGCTTCCCACCAAGGACACGCTTGAAAACGACGAAAGCAAGGATACCTCTTGGGTCTGCCCCGAATTCAAGCTTTCGGGTCTTTTCTCCTCTCACATGGTGCTTCAGCGCGAAAAGCCTATTAAAATATGGGGATTTTCAACCCACGTCGGCTCTCGCGTCGCTGGCTGCTTTATGGGCGAGACCGTAACGGCAACTATCGGCGAGGACAACCGCTTTGAGCTCCGTTTCTCCCCCCGTCCCGAGTGCTCGGAGCCTCAGGTCATGGTGATCTCCGACGAATTCGGTCACGTGGTCACTCTTGAAGATATTCTTGTAGGCGACGTCTGGATAATAGGCGGACAGTCAAACGCTGAGCTGCATTTAGCTCCCTGCTTCTCGCTGACCCCCAGCGTTGAATTTGACGAAAACGATAATTTCCGTCTCTTCTATCAGCACGGCTGGAGCGGTATGGCTCTGGGCAAGGAGGATAAGAGCAGTCAGAGAGACATTATAAATCCCGAGTGGTCTTGGCAGAAGCCCGATCAGAAAAACTCAATGAGCTTTTCGGCTATCGGCTGGTATTTCGCCAAGGAGATAACCAAGCACATCGGCACTCCCATCGGTCTCGTTATGATGGCTGCGGGCGGCGTTTGTCTGCGCGAGCTTATGCCCACGTCTCTTGCCAACTCTCTCGGCTACGAAAAGGGCGCCAACACGAGAATAGGCGGCGCTTACGATACGCTTATCAATCCCATAATTCCCCTCTCCTTCAAGGCTCAGATCTTCTTCCAGGGTGAGAGCGAGGGCTGCTGGTTCTCCTGCGCCAACAAGTACGACACCGATCTTCAGGCTTATTTTGCCGACGAAAGAGCGCGTTTCGGTCAGCACTTCCCGATCTACAACGTTCAGCTTTCGGAATACGGCGAAAACTGTAAAAAATACTTCCCCGCCCTTGACATCGTTCGTGTAAAGCAGTTCGATGCACTGAAACTAATTGAGGATATCACTCTCACCGTCGATATGGACCTCGGTATCGTGGAGGGTCACGATTGGGCGCATTCTCCCCGTAAGCTGGAGCTTGCAGAGCGACTTGCAAGGCTTGCCCTCGCCAAGGAATACGGCGTAGGCTTGGTGGTAGACGCGGTATCTCCCCGTCCCATTGGCGCGACTCTTTCGGAGGATGGCAAGCATATACATATCGATTTTACCGATCTCGGAACAGGTCTTATCGCCAAGGGACAGGACCCCAAAAACAGCGTAGGACTTGCCGTCAGCGGATTCTCGGTTGGATATTACAACGGTAGTGAGAACAGAAGAAAGCCTGCAGAGGCTACTATCACCTCTCGCGGTCAGGTAACCGTAACTGTTCCCGAGGGCGCTGACACAAGCTTTGTAAATTACTGCTTTGACATTAACGTAGAGCCTGAGCTTTACAACGGTAACAATCTGCCCTGTCCTGCTTTTTCGATTAAGGTTTCAAAATAAATTGGGAGGTTCATTATGATAGAAATAAACGGTGATCTTTGTCACAAAAATATTACGAAAAATCTTAAGCCGTCGCTCTCTTATGATAAGAACAAGAGCTTTGAGGAGCAAAAAGCGGCTATCGACGCGAAGCTGCGCGAGCTTCTGGGTCTCGATCTTATCGAGGCAAACGCATGCGAGCCCGATCTCACTATTGAAGAAGATATTATGATGGACGGCTATCGCCGCATCCGTTTCGTCTTTTTCAGCGAGCCCGAGACTCCGGTTCCCTGCTATCTGCTCATCCCCGATACGGGCAAGGAAAAATACCCCGTAGCCATTACGCTGCAAGGACATTCCACCGGCTTCCACAACTCTATCGGCGTGCCGAAATACGATCGCGACAAGGACTATCAGCCGAGAGGCGCGTTTGGTCTCCAGGCGGTTGAAAACGGCTTTATTGCCCTTTGTATCGAGCAGAGAGCAATGGGCGAGCGTCGCCCTCCCGATCCTGCAGACAGAGCACACAATTGCTGTTTTCAGGCTCACAATGCCTTAATGCTTGGCAGAACTACAATTGGCGAGCGCGTTCACGACATAAGCCGCGCTATCGACCTGCTCTCAAATTTTGAGCAATGCGATCTTGACAAAATCCTTATTACGGGCAACTCGGGCGGCGGTACGGCTTCTTATTATGCCGCCTGCATCGACGAGCGCATAAAGATCAGCGTTCCAAGCTGTGCATTCTGCCCTTACGACGACTCGATCATGGCTATGCTTCACTGCGGATGCAACTACATCCCCTCTGCGCGTCGCTATTTCGAGATGCAGGACTTAGCTTGCCTTATCGCACCTCGAAAGCTTGCTATCGTTGCCGGAAATCTCGACCCTATCTTCCCCATCGACGGAGTCAAGCGCGGATTTGAGACCGTCAATGAGGTCTATGCCGCAGCAGGCGTTCCCGAAAACGCAAGCCTCAGCGTTACCCCCAAGGAGCATTGGTGGTGCGAGGATATCGTCTGGCCATTGATCAAGGAAATTTCGGGCTGGAATTAAAGCATTAACTCATACAAAAAACGCATCTGAATTTTCACTCAGATGCGTTTTTTTCATATTTTTTGATCATTCACGAATCCAATTTTGTCCGTTATAATCATTAACAAGAAGATCAGCTGCCGTGGTTGGGTTCTTCAAAGAAGATGCAGAAATATTCTTCTTTCCTCCACTGCCCGGAACAACTGAAGGATAGTACCAGCCATTGGGATTTTCAAAGGCTGCACTGACGATTCCCGAGTTTCTGAATGCATAATTATCAATCTTTGAAACGTTTTCAGGGATAGTTATGCTTGTAAGCTTGAGACAGTAGTCAAAAGCATACGCTCCGATTGACTTAAGTTGGCTGTTTTCTCCGAAGCTAACACTTGTGAGCTGCATACATGCCTGAAAAGCCTTTTGATTGATTATTGTAACCGTTTCAGGGATATATACGGACCTTATACCTGTATTGTAAAATGCAGATGCGCTTATTTTGGTGACCGGATAACCATTATACTCTTTGGCTATAACGATTTGTGTGTCGTTGCCCTCATATCCACTCACATAGGCAATACCGTCATCGGAATTGACTCCATATTTTACCCCATCCGTCGCCTTTAAGTCAGGCTCACAAACGGTGCAATATCCGTCACTACTCTTTGTATGCTCATCGTGAACCGAGCTTTCTCCGCAAACCGAGCAAACCTGCCAATGCCCATCCAGGTCGCGCTCATATTTTTCCTCCCAGATATGGCTCGGCTGAGCTTCCTCTGTCTCCATTTCGGATTCATCGTCCATATTGGCGATATATTCTCTTAAAAGGATACAGTCGCTAAGATCTATCTTCCCGTTGCCGTTCATATCGGCACTGTCATTAATTTCCACCGAAGACTCTCCCGTACTGTAATTAAGATTCGCGAGATATTGTCGGATCAAAACAACGTCTCTGCTGTCTACCGATCCGTTTCCGTCCGAGTCTCCCATCAATACAGCGTCATTTTCTGCGGAAATCAGAAGTATAAGCGATAAACATGCCAACAACAGTGAAAAGATCAATGTGAATATTTTTGTTTTTTTCATAATGTTAATTCCTAAAATAGTGATTTGATTGATTATTTTGCAAATGTAACTCCGCTGAAGCAATAGAGCACGATAATCTTGCCCTCATTGCTATCGGATACCGCGCAAACGTAGATAGTGAGCGGCTCGGCGGAATCCTTATATTCGGTAAGATCGATTATAAGTCCCAGCGCCTGGAAATCTCCGTTCTTCTTTGCAAGCTCACTGTCGGCAAACAGAGAGCCGGTCTTTTCCTGACCTACGCTCAGCATCACGTCGTGAGCATCCTTGAAGCCGCCGCCGCAATCGTGCCAGGTGGCGCCTCGGTCAGCGGTCCAGACGTACTTCGCGACACCGCCCTCTATTACGTTCCATCCGCTTACGGTTACAGTGTTATCTTCCTTAGCGGCGATAGAATAGAAAGTAACAAATCCAGCCAAATTACTGGGTGCCTTAACGTTTGCACTGCCGTTTACG
This sequence comes from Eubacteriales bacterium, assembly GCA_045122255.1. Classification (GTDB taxonomy): domain Bacteria; phylum Bacillota; class Clostridia; order Oscillospirales; family CAG-272; genus SVTX01. The sequence continues at coordinate 82,366 of JBGVHJ010000063.1, forward strand.
GCGTCGGTCTGTCCACCGAACAAGGGGGTGAATTCGGTGTATACGGAATCCTTTACGAACAAAGTATCAAGGGTGGCTTCACCGGTAGAAGTATCGATCGCGGTAGCCTTTCCGTTCTCATAGAGAGAGATCGTCTCAAAGTTCTCTTTTTCAAGCTCGCAGATATTCATAATATCGGTATCAATACCAACGTATGCAATATCGATATGAGTATCTCCGTCTTCAAACGCCTTGTTGAATATATCAAAACGAAGCAGCTTAGCGCAATATTCTCCTTCGTCATTAGGAAGGAAGGTCGACAGGCTGGTCTTGGTGAGATCGATCACGTCAACGTGCCAATTACCGTCATCAACAGGATAGTGCATAAAGGAATTTGCATCCTCTGCTCTCGTTGCCGTTGTGCTTCCCCAGATCTGGAAATTGCCAACCGGTTCTTTATTGGTCGTGGGAACTCTGTATTTGATAACCAGATATTTACCGGTCACAACGTCGTCCTTGGTTGAGAACAGATTGGAGTAGGACTCGTTAACGGTATTATCCAGCTTGACGTAAACGCTTGTATACGCGCCGTCCTCTGCGCTTTCATTAACTACGGGTTCGCCGTACATATGGGGAGTATTGTTGATTATATCACGAAGCTCTTCAGCATCGAAGTATACCGAAAGATGATCCTCGCGCTCGGGCTCGGCAGGCTCGGCAGGCCATCTTGTGAAATCATCGGATGCCGTAATTCTGAACCTTCTGGGTGCGCCATCGTGCATAGTGGTAACGAAGGAATAGGAATAGGTTCCGTCCTCGTCGTAATATACCTGATAGCCGTCGTAGTAATGGTAGATTCCGTTCTTGTCGGGATTCTCTGAGGAAGAGAGAACGTATTCGACCCATTCACCGTTAACGTACTCCTCTACCTTGGGCGCGGTAAGCTTGTCGAAGCCGTATACTCTTACGGCAACGTTATTTTCACCGCCCGAGAGGGTAAACTCAGCGCGCTTTCCGTCCTTACTTCTTATCTTAGGAAGGAATGCGCTTCCTATGATCTCGTCGGTCTCGCTCGTCGCCTTGAGAGGATCAAGACAGGTATTGGCTCTCACGTCGCGAACGTTCTTATCCATATAAAGAGAACCGTCGGGGAGGACCATATCGTATTCGTAGTTCTTGGGCGATGCCTCGAGGTCGATGATTCCGTCCTCATACTGATGAGATCCCCAGGGCATTACTATAGCGTTGATGGTGATCTTATCGCCCGCCTTGAATGCGACAGTACCCGATTCGTTAAGGGTAAGTGTAACATGATCCATGGAATTTCTGATAAGGAAGCCGTAGTCCTTCTTCTCTCCTCCAACGATAAACTCGGAGGTGTGGATCAAGAACGCTAAGTTCGCATATCCCTCGGCAAAATCGCTCTCTCTGTTCCAATCGGGCATCATAAAGAACGAGAAATAGGGACTTTCGTCACCAAGAACGTATTCGGGGGCGGCATTGGGATCACTGTTTGCGTCCACAATTACGCACTCGTTGTTCTCGTTGAGATAGCCAAGCTTCTTGTAGCTACCCTTATGATCGTTGTCGGTAACGTCGTAGAACTTGAAATTATCTTTAAAGGAATCAATGGTAAGATCCTCAAGGAACTCATATTCCATCGTATAATAGCTTCTGTTCTCGTCTACCTGAGGCATCTCCATATGAGTGTACGTAACCTTGATCTTTCCGTCGTCGGAAAGGTTCTCCCAAACGAGCTCGGCATAGGTAGGGCCGTAGGAGGTGATATAGTTAGTTACGCTTTCGGTATAATAAGTACCGCCGCTCATATCGGTATATCCAAGCCAGGTGTGCGAGCCGCTACTGTTATGCTGAGGCTGCGCGACCCAGAAGGGCGCCGACATACTTCTGAAATCGGGGAGTGTGTTCATGCTACCCTTGTTTACACCCGCCATATCGTACCAAGGAAGAATACAGTTCGTCTCGGTAACACCCGTTGAAAGATGATAATAAGGACAGTGGAAGGGTATCTGGGAAATCTGCTTCAAGGGATATTTACCCCAGCTCTGATATAGGTTTATTACGGTGTATTCCTGCTTTTTATTCTCCTCAAGAGGCAGATAGAATATTGCCTCGGAGAAGGTGGGGTCGGTGATATTAAAGAGATTTCTCTCTCCACCGGGCTCGGAGAAATTCTTTATGACCTCGATCGGCACCGGAAGCAGCATCATATTACTATCCATAAGAGTCGCGCACTCAAGGGTGCTTCCCGAGGTAGTGGTCATTACGTAGATGCTTCTGTCAATATCGGAGCGGATCGAGAAATTGACCTTATAATTCTTGTTGGGATTGTTGTATGAGGTGGTAAATCCGCTGGGAGCATCGATAGCAAACGCGTAAATGCCTCGGATAGCATCGTAGCCCAGGAATTTTCCTCCGTCAGAGCCTGAATCCGAGACGCTGACTCTCTTTGAATCAAGAGGATTTCTCTCAAAATAGGTCTCCTGAAGGAATTCGGTGAAATCGTGGTTTTCGTCGGTATAAACTCTTTGACCGAGATAGAAATCGTTACCGTTGTTGCTGATTCCGTCAGCAAGCTTGTAGTTGCCGTTCTCGTCTCTTTCTTCGGTATTGATAGAAGGAATGATAACTCCGCTCTCACCGTTAGCTACAGGTGTTCTCGTCTGCTCTATAACGTAAACGCCGTCTTTAAGCTCTACCTTTATTTTTCCCGCCACATCGTCCACGGGAAGGATAAAGCCGAAAATTCCCGCAGCTTTAACGTCAAAGCCTACCGCGACTACGCTGTCCCAAGCAAAGCCTGCGTTAAGAGAATCGTAGCTTGTGCCGTCGTCGGTAACGATAATAAGCTTCGAAACGGTATTAGCCTCGATCTCGGTGAGCATACCTACCTCGACGATATTTTCGGTCTTCTCGGTAACCGCGAACTGGATAGCGTGGTGCATCTTATCGGAGTATACGTGGAAATGACGGTTGACGTAGAGATCCGAGGGTACTACGTCGATATCGGTCTTTCCGAGAGTCATGCTCTCAACGGCAAATCCGCCTCCCGCGCTTCCGTTGGGGTCAAAGCGCAATCCTCTGAGAGTGCCTTCAAAGCCGGGGATATTATAAAGCGGAATAAAATAGTCGTGATATTCACCGTCATTCATCAGCGCAACACGGACACTGGACAGCTCGTTGTGCGACACGGAATCGGTTTTGATAAAGAGCTGAATAGAATCGGTATTGCCAAGCGCCTTGGCTCTGAAAACGAGGGTGTTGTAATTCGCGGCAACGTAATCAAAATCGGTTTCAAAATGAACTCTTGGGTCAGTCGCACCGGAATTGATCACGTACGACATATTTCCTGAGTCTCTGCCTCGGGTAACGTCATAACCGTTGGTAAACTGCTTTCTCGGGTCGATCTTGGTAGAATTGTGAAGCTCAAGCTCCTTGGGAACAAAATTCTGGAACTCGAACATACCCTGATAATAGTAGTAACCGAAGCGGTAGATGTTAGCTTCTGCGCTGCGGTTCGACTGGGAGGCATAATACGTATCGTAGGAATCGCCGTTCGAAATACGTACGAAAACGTCCATAGTATTTTGAATATATGCGGCGCCATTGTTATTCTTTATGGATTCAACCAGCTGGTCGGACATGCTTGAGCGCGCGTAATTAAGTATCATCTCTTGATTTTGGATGCTTAAATGGGTACGGCTACCGTCTGTAAAGAATGCCTGAATACCGTTGGCAAGCTTATTCGCCGCCTGAATAAGACCGATATGCTCGCTGGGCTCTACTGGATCCTTTTCGGGTTTCTCACCTGAGCTCTCCTCGTCTCCGCCGGGAGTAGTCTGACTACTCTCCTCCTCCGTGTCGGAGGATTCGATTTCGCCACCCGTCGTACAGGAGGCAAGCACGCCTGCCATCATCGCCAAAACGAGAATAACAGACAAAAAGTTGATCAATGCTCTTTTCATAACATTTTCCTTTCTTAAAGCTTTCTTCAAAAATATAGTTTTCCTATCATCAAAATTCAAAATATACACACGAAATCATAATTACACAATATTATTATATTGTATAGTCGGGTGCAAAATATTAACAAACTGCAAAATAACGGTTAAATTCTGATTTTATTATAGCATTTTCTTTACTATTATGCTATAATATTTATACTTTAAAGTATCACAAATCTATTTTCAGAGGTTAATATGACCGATTTTTACAAGGAGAGCAAGCAACCGCTTCTCGAACAGTACGGTATCGAATTTTTCTCACAAAAAAAGGACAGCACGGGAGTTATGGCGAGAGCGCATATACATCCTGCGATCGAATTTATATATATAACACGCGGAGTTTTCGAGTTTGGCGTTGACAGCGAGCAATTCTGCGCAATGGCGGGTGATCTCGTGCTCTTCAGAGCAAATGCAGTTCACACTACAAGATACGTAGGCGAAGGAGAGGGTGAATACTTCGTTTTGAAGATCAATCCCACTCTGCTTTTCAATATCTTTTCGGAAAATGATACCTCAAGCTGCGTCCTCCCCTTTATTCATAAAAACGTCGGGGACATTTCTCATTTCCCCGCTGATTCTCTCAGTGAAGATGCAAAAAGTATCCTTTCCGCAATGATCCGGGAGTATGAGCGTGCAGACGGTTATTTCTATACCGTTGAAAGATCCTATGCAGGTACCTTGCTCGTATCTCTTCTCAGAGATTCCGTAAGACCGCATTCTGCAATCGACGAAGGTGAGATCAGTGAAAAAAGTGTCGCCCTGATATACGAAAGCGTCAAATATATAAATGAGAATTACGCGTCGGATATCACACCCTCCGAGTGCGCCGCAAGCATTCATCTGAGCTACAGCTATTTTGCAAAGCTTTTCCGCGCGGTCATGGGAAAGACATTCAAGGAATATCTCACGGGTGTTCGCCTTGCCAAGGCGAACAATGCCCTGCTTTCCACATCCTTCCCTATAACCGACGTTGCCGCCGCAAGCGGATACAGCAATCTCTCATATTTTATTTCCGAATATCGCAGGGTCTACGGCAGGACTCCGAGAGATACAAGAAAGGAGCTTAGCGCAAAATGACAAAAGCACGTTTATCAGATAAAAAGATCACGGTCGGCATTCTGACCCTTGGCTGCAAGGTAAATCAGTACGAAAGCGAGTCAATTGCCGAAGCCCTTACCGACAAAGGCTTTGAAATAAAGTCGCACACCGACAGGTGCGACGCATATATAATCAACACCTGCACCGTCACCGCTGAATCGGACAGAAAGGCAAGGCAGATGATACGCCGAATGATCGGCAAAAATCCCGAAGCCTATATTCTCGTCACGGGCTGCTATTCTCAGGTTTCTCCCGAGGAGGTCGCAGGGATAGAGGGCGTGGACTACATATGCGGAAGCTCCAATAAGATGAGCGTGGTTGAAAAGCTTATTTTCCTTGCGGAATGCGGCAAGAAAAATGAAAGTGCAGAGGTCTCTGTGCCCGAGCTTGATAAATCGGGCTTTGAGCAGATGTCGATACGTCGCTTTGACCGCACACGCGCTTACGTCAAGATCGAGGACGGCTGTGAATCCAAATGTGCCTATTGCACCATTCCCGCATCCCGAGGTCCTATCCGCTCAAAGCCCTTCGCGGATGTGATCGACGAGGTAAAGACCTTGACGGACAACGGAGTGCGCGAGGTGGTGCTTACCGGTATCGAGACCGGTTCTTACGGCAGAGACCTGCCCGAAAAGGAGAGCTTTGCCTCTCTTCTTTGCGCCATCGATAGAATAGAGGGCATTGGCAGAGTGCGCACGGGTTCACTTGACCCTACGGTCATAAAGCCCGAATTCGCCAAGGCTATCGCGCCCTTGAAATCTCTCTGCCCCCATTTCCATCTCTCGCTTCAAAGCGGAAGCAGCCGTATTCTCGCGCTGATGAAGCGCAAATACAATGCAGATCAAGCTCTTGCGTCCATTGAGAGATTGCGCGAGGCAATGCCCGGTGTAAAGCTGACTACCGATATTATCGTTGGCTTCCCCGGCGAGACCGAGGAGGATTTCCGCGCAAGCTGTGATTTTGCAAGACGTACGGAATTCTTGATGATCCACGTCTTCCCGTACTCCAAGCGTCGCGGTACCGTAGCGGCGGAGATGAAGGATCAGATCCCCGAGGCAGTCAAGCACGAAAGAGTCAGGATCCTCAGCGAGATAAGCCGCGAGATACGCGCAGAAATACTTAATAAAAAGATCGCTGAGGGCAAAACGGTCGACGTGCTGTTCGAATCCTCGCGCGACGGCTACGCTTACGGTCACACCGACGATTTTATTGAGGTCAAAGTCAAAACGGCTAAAAAATTACACGGACTCTTCCGCTCGGTAGCGCTTATTTCTCACGACGGCGACGTTTGCGAGGGTAAAATCATCGAATAAAACGGTGAATTTGAGAGAAAAACGGCAAAAAACAATGATTTAAGAGAGTTTTTTCATAATAAATAAAAAAATCAAAAAAATTTGAAATTATTTTCAAAAAACTATTGCATTTTGAAAAAAAGTATGGTATAATATCAAAGTTGCAAAATGTTTAAAATTTTGATTATCAATAGATGCAAGTATTGCAAGGAGGAAATTAACATGGCAAAGTGCAGTGTTTGTGGAAAAGGCGTTGTTTTCGGTCAGAACGTTTCTCACTCTAACCGTAAGACCAACAGAACCTGGAAGCCCAATATCCGTAAGGTAAAGGCAATTGTTGACGGTACCCCTAAGACCGTTGCTGTTTGCTCCCGTTGCCTTCGTTCCGGCAAGGTTAACCGCGCTTAATTTCGGTTAATAAGGTTCATAATCACAGATAGGGTGCGCGTGCGCACCCTTTTGCTTTTCGGAGATCTATATGTACGCCGTTACAGATGAAAGAATTGGCGAGTCTTCCCTTACCCGTCTTATAAACGAAGGATTTTCGCCCATACTTATGCCCCCCGCGACCTATCTTCAGCCCGCCGTATCAGCTCACACCGACATGCTGATTTTTATTGGCTTTGATAGGCTTTTTTGTCATAGGCGCTACTTTGAAAGCAACAGAGAGCTTATTGATAAGCTCTGCCGTATCTCCGGCAAGGCTTTGGCGCTTTCCGACGAGCCTACCGGCGAAAAATACCCACTTGACGTTCTGTTCAACGCGTGTATTGTGGGAAATAGGCTTATCTGCAACCCAAAAACCGTTTCAAGACTCATACTTGATGCCGCAGCCGAGCAGGGCTTCGAAACGGTAAGCGTTCCGCAGGGGTATACTAAATGCTCGGTGGCAAAGGTGAGCGACGGTGCCATTATCACCGCCGATAACGCGATAGCCGAGGCTTGCCGCACGGCGGGTATAGACATTTTGCTTATTTCAGAGGGGCATATTTCCCTGCCTCCCTATAATTTCGGGTTTATCGGCGGCGCAAGCGGTCTTTGCGGAGACAAGGTGTATTTTTGCGGTTCTCTCAGCTCCCATCCCGATGGAGACAGGATCAGTGAATTTTGCGAAAAGCATAAGAAAACCGCCGTTTCACTTTCAAGCGGCGAGCTGCAGGACGTAGGAAGTATTTATTTTTTGGAGGCTTGATATGGAGATCGATAAGAGCTATTGGAATGAAAAATACTGGGTGAGACACATGGCAAACGATGATCTTGACCACGTTGAAGACCCTTGGATCGAAAAATACGAGGATATTTTTATGCCCTTTAAGGGTAAGCTCCTCGATCTCGGATGCGGTGTCGGACAGTACTCGGCTTACTTCAAGAGCCAAGGCTTCGACGTGACCGCAGGTGATATTTCGGAGCGCGCGCTGACCTATCTCAACGGTAAAGATCCCGACATTAAGACTGTCAGGCTTGATATGACCGAGCCTCTTCCCTTTGAAAACGACAGCTTCGACGTAGTGTTTGCCAATCTGTCGATCCACTTTTTCTCGGCTGAGGACACCGAAAATCTTATTGCCGAGGTTAAGCGCATTCTTAAAAGCGGCGGACTTTTCATCGGCTCCTGCAATTCAAGTAAGGCTTACAAATATATCGAAAATTCCTCTACGGTCATCGAGCCGGGCTTTTATATGGAGGACGGCGGCAGAAGCGTGAGACTCTTCGACGAGGCGCAGTTCAAATTTTTCTTCTCCGATTTCTATGAGCTGATGCTCCGTGAGATCGATACCACAAGGTTCAACAAATCCAAATGTATGTGGGAATTTATTTATCGAAATAAGTAATTTTATAAGGTATAATGAAACCAAAAAAAACGGGTGAAAGCCGAAGCTTTCACCCGTTTTTAGTTGATCAATAGTTCTCTTCGTGAAGCTCGAAGTATGCCTGAGGATGTGCGCAGGTGGGGCAGACCTGAGGAGCCTTCATACCAACTACGATATGACCGCAGTTGCGGCACTCCCAAACCTTTACCTCGCTTCTTTCAAACACCTGAGCGGTCTCAACGTTCTTGAGAAGAGCTCTGTATCTTTCCTCGTGGTGCTTTTCGATTGCAGCAACCATACGGAACTTTGCCGCAAGAGCTGTGAAGCCCTCTTCCTCGGCGGTCTCCGCAAAGCCTGCATACATATCGGTCCATTCGTAATTTTCGCCCTCGGCAGCATTCTGAAGGTTCCATGCGGTGTCGCCAATGCCCTCAAGCTCCTTGAGCCAGAGCTTTGCGTGCTCCTTCTCGTTGTCAGCGGTCTTCAGGAAAAGAGCCGCGATCTGCTCATAGCCTTCCTTCTTTGCCTTGGACGCAAAGTAGGTGTATTTGTTTCTTGCCTGAGACTCACCTGCGAAAGCCGCAAGAAGGTTAGCCTCTGTTTTTGTACCAGCGTACTTGTTTGCCATATTCTGATTCCTCCGTTTGAATTATATGGAATATTATTCCCTTGAATATATGATATCATACAATTTTTATTTTGTAAATATCTTTTTGAAAATTATTTAAATCTTATGTAAGGCTTATCGATCTCTCCTATCTCAAGAACGCTCATAGGGATCTCGCAATTCTCAAAGACCATATCTTCTATATGGTACTGTGGCTCGCCCGAAACACCCGTACGGTGAGATTCAATATGGAAATAAGGCTCTGCCTCATCATCGCACTCAAAACGGCAATTTGCAAAGTGAATGTGCTTGGGAACAGGACCTTCTCCAATCTTTTCCATAAAAAAGGTATCGAGCCAGAATCTCTTGGTCTCAAAATAGGTGTTTTTGACCTCGATAGGACCTCGGAGACGGTAGGTTCCGTGAAATTCGCAATCTTCAATGAGTGAGCCGGGGGACACCATATCAAGAACGTGGACTCTTGAATCTTTAATATTCTCGATTCCCTTTATTGGACGGTCAAGTCGGAAACGGTTATGGCATCCGCTCTGCTCCACGATCTCAACGATCTTAGCTTCGCCGTAATCGATACCCGTGGCGCGGTCAATGACCGAGATAGTGTCGCCTACGCGAACACCGTGATAAACGCTCTTTGTCTCGGGCCAGATAAAGTCGATATCGTCCTCAGCATAGACAGTCTGTACCGCAAGGGTAGATGCTGAAATATTAAAAATATCGTCGTTGCAATACTCTGCATAGCAATTTTTCCAAACATATCTTGCATGGCTTTCCTTAACGTGGAAAAGATCGCGCCAGCCAACAATATTAGCCTTGTCATTTTTCTCTGCTCTGACGTTTTCAAACAGCATCAGACCATCGTTATTGAAGAGCGCAAAACCAAAGCGCGCAAGACTATGGATAGTACAATCCCTGAAGGTAACGTTTTTGTTTCTGATGATCGAAAAGCCGCGCTCGATGCAATGACCGAAATTTGGTACGGGAATGATCAGAGGGTACTCGCGCAAGAATTTGAAATGCTTGTTAGTGCAAGGATCGTCGTTGAATTCGATCTCATAGATAAAGTTATCCGAATCAATGGTGGTAACCGTCCTTGTAAAAAGGTGGAATCTTGATTCAGGGCGCTCAAGCACACCGAAATCTCTCAAAACAGCCTTTTCCTTTACAAACAAGCTTCTGTCGGTCTTAAATATTGCCTTGTGGGTATCAAAATCCATAGAAAGCATAGTCCCCTTGACATACGGGTGTGTGCTGTAATCGAATATCAATCCCTCGATAATAATATCTTCACTATCATAAATATTGCAGTAGTTGAACGGCTTGTCGATAAGGATAGTCGTATTGCTTCCCTTTATATGCAGATGCTTGGCGCCCTCTATTGATATGGGCGCGGTACAATTCATGCTTGCAGGATTTTGCTTAAGTCCTCCAATAAGCATCTGATGCTTTCCGCTTTTCTGATCATCTGTGGGACCGAAGCGGTAGGTCTTGTCAGATTGAAGCAACACCTGTGCCTCGCCATCAAATTCACTTGCAGCCGCTATCGCCTTCCAAAACGCTATAGCGTCGTTATTTATTCCATCTGCTTTTGCGCCAAATTCCTCAGGTTTGAAAATTCTCATAGATATTTATATCTCCTTTATGATTTTCTATAACAATAGTATCACGCGAAGGATTTTTTCAATAAAATATTTCATCAATAAAATTGATTTTACTATTAATTTTATGATTTCGTTTCGCTGTAACCGTTGGAATTCTTTTTATTAACTGTGTACACTGTTACCGTTTTCCAGATCTCTCCTCTGCTTACCTCGCCTCTGTGAGGCAGTACGAAATACATTTTATTATAAGGCACACCTCCGTTATCGGTAATAAGGAAGGTGTTTTCCTTGCCGTCAAGATACTTTTCTACTTGCAGAGAGAAGGTAAAGCCCGATTCGCCGCAAAGATACAGCGTATCAAGGCTACCGCTTGATGACACGGGCTCGGCAAATCTGATCGGCTTTTTCTCGGTATCTGTATTTGTGTAATAGCTGTCGGTCACGTTTTTGAAGGGCGGGAACATCGCCATATATGATGTTCCAAGCTGATAGCTTTCCAGCCACTCCACCTCCTGCTCCACTCTGATGCTTTCTCCGTCAACAATGATCTTTTTATAATGACGGATCGATTCGGTCGTAGAATCGAGAGGATCGTAGCCAACCGACCAGACCTCGAGGGAAAGAGTCCCAAACTCGGTCAAAGCCTCAAGCGAGGTGATCTCTTTTTCTTCACCGTCAAGCTTCAACACAATTCTCTCATAGACCTCGTCGCCGTGAGCATATCCGCCAATAAAGTCCGGGCGGCCGCTGAGCTTTAATGCCATTTCCCACTCTGCGCCCGATCTTGTAAGAGGCTTTACACGTTCAAAATCGCCGTTGCAATAATAGACCACGCTGAGTCGCCATGTATCGCACTTGCTTTGCTGCATCACCGAATGAACGATATTATAATTTATATATCCACCCGAGGTTGGAAGAAATATCCTTAACGCTTCTGTTCCGCAATCATCGGTGGGAGTCTTCACATATTGGCAAAATGATCTGTTCGTATCCATTTCATACCCTCGCTTTTCATATTACTATAAAAATTATAGCATTAAAATAAGCAGATGTCAATAAAAAAAGCCAAATCTTCATAAAGAAGACTCGGACAAAAGCATTATTGAACTATATTATCAAATTATTAAAAAACCGCCGAATTTTTGTGGAGACAAGGCGCAAATTTCGCATCTCAAAAAATAAGACCCTCAAATTTTTTCGTAGGCAAGGCGTACCGGAGAAAGCAAGACGAAGGCTTACTTACGTAAGTCGAGTCGCTTTCGAGGAACAACGAAGCATACGATAAAATTTGAGGGTCGCGCATCATACGATATTAGTCGGTGATGTAGGGCAGAAGAGCTACCTGACGTGCACGCTTGATAGCGGTGTTGAGCTCTCTCTGGTGCTCTGCGCAGGTGCCGGAAATTCTTCTGGGAAGAATTTTGCCGCGCTCGCTGATGAACTTGCGGAGCTTGCCTGCATCCTTGTAATCGATGTAAGCTACCTTATCAGCGCAGAAGATACATACCTTTTTTCTCTTTGCACGCATAGCGGGGCGTGCAGGACGAGTATTCTCAGTCATCTTATGAAATCCTCCAATTTAAAATTTTAGTTGACGGCGAATCAGAAAGGAAGATCGTCGTCGGTCTTGATCTCCTCAAACTTGGGAGCAGCTCCCGCGGGTGTGGAGAAAGAGGGGGTGGATCCGCCGAATGCATCGGTGTCATCGCCACCAAATGCGCTTCCGGACTCGGAGCGGCTGTCAACGAACATAACCTCATCTGCTACGATGTCGGTTCTGTAACGGGTTGCGCCCTGCTGATCGGTCCACTTGTTGTTCTGAATAGTTCCAACAACGCAAATGGACGAGCCCTTCTTAAAGTAACGGGAAACGAACTCAGCGGTCTGTCTCCATGCGGTTACGTTAAAGAAGTCTGTCTCACTCTGCTGAGCAGAGTTTCTGGTAAATCTGCGGTTTACCGCTACGCTAAAGGTTACTACAGCGATGCCACTCTGTGTAGTCTTGAGCTCAGGATCTGCGGTAAGTCTTCCGCCGAGAATGACTTTATTGAAGTTAAAATTAGCCATAATAGTCCTTCCCTTCCGCTTGATTATTCAGCGTCGGTAGCTTCAACTGCCTCAACAGTCTCTTCAGCAACAACTTCTTCAGCTACTTCTTCCTTAACGGTTGCAACAGGCTCGAAATCAAGCTTAACCGTCATGGAGCGCATAATGGACTCGTCAATGTTGAAAAGACGGTCGAGCTCTGCCAAGAAAGATGCAGGGGACTTGTGGGTTACAACGGTGTAGTAGCCCTCGTTCATGTCGTTGATAGGATATGCAAGACGACGCTTACCCCAATCTGCGACCTCAACGATCTCACCGTAGGAACCGATCAAACCTGTGAACTTGTTAACAGTAGCCTGTGTAGCCTCCTCACCGTTAGAAAGATCGGTGATGAACAGAGTTTCATAAGAATTGATGATGTTTTCCATGTTTTATTACCTCCCTATGGACTTTATATCGACCGCGCTGTGTCTTTTTGCGCGGTAGAGAGACGACCGTTGGCATCTCGGTCGTACCAAAAAGAGATTATACCACAAAAATTATCTTTTGTCAAGAAATATTTTTGAATTATTGTAAACTTTTTGTAAACAACGAATTCGCATCAAAAAAACAAAGATTTTCATTAAAAAAACTTTGATTTTTTATATTAAATAGTCAAAAAAACTATAGACATTTACTATTTTTTATTATATAATTGATACATATCATTGCATAAGGAGACACTTATGAAAAAATTAAAATTATTCGTCGCCCTTCTTTTGTTATTAACTATGATACTCTCCGCATTCGCATCCTGCACAGGCGGAGAAAATCAGAACGATGAAAGCGAGAACGAGTCCTCTTCTCAGTCAGAAAGCGAGAGCGAATCCAAAACCGAAGAAAACGAAACAGATCCCTCCAACAACATCAAGCTTGAGGGTACGTACGCAGATTCGATTCAATATGCTAACAGCATAAAGAACGGAGTGCAGACCTATTACCCCAACGGAGTCAAGCGCGACAGCTACTACGTTGAGAACATGGATATGTCTGCGGAATTCGGACTTCTCACGGGCAAAGGACAAAATCTTACGTATTTAAAAAATAAAAACGGCGGTACATACGTTCAGGACACCATGGACGTATTTATCCGTATGCAAAACGGTAATACCTATTACGCTTCCGAATCAGTAAATAACGCAAGAGCCAACGTTTACAGAATTGGCTATTACTATTACGACGTTCGCATTCTTGAGCAATCGTTCTATAAGGATCCTACGGTCATCACAGAGTACGACATTGACGAAAGGCTCTTCCCGCACACTCACGATATTTCCAAGCAGCAGCTGAAGAACGGATCTATCAGATACGTAGTCGGAGGCAATGATCCCTATTTTTCGTGCAGAAACGGCGACATTTCCTTCTCCAGCCAAGAATACGATGCCATTCAGATGACTATTAAATCGGAAAACTCAACGGGAGCTCAGCTTTTCATAGTTACCGATAGAAAGCCGAATTATAACGACGATCAGTCGATATTGTTTAACGTTACAAACGACGGCGAATACCACACCTATACCATTATGCTCTCCGCTCTTCCCGACTATTCCGGTAACGTTATCGGATTAAGATTCGACTTGGGTCAGACGGTCGGCGAATTGATCGAGATCAAGGACGTAAGGGCGGTGAAGCTTAAATCCGAGTCCCCCTATGTTCTGCTTGACAGAACCTGGCACACCTATTCCGATAAGCTTCATCAGGAGCTGCATTTCGTTGCTCCCGAAGGACAGGGCAATATAGATGCCTTGGGTATGATCACCGAAATAAGCGAGGATACCGTATCAAAGCTTATTATAAAGGATAAGAACGGTATGCATCAGTCTCTCGAGGGAGTAGATTGGGATAGTGCAGAATACGTTGGCTTTGATATCAAGGATGCCGGCATCTTCGGATACATAATGCCCGCCGACAATTCAAGCGGAACTATCAAGGTCGAGCTTGGAGACGGTGTTTATACGGTAACTCAGGAAGCTAAGCCCGCAAACGGCGAGATCCGTGCCCCAAAGGAGGTTGACAGTACCGCAAACGATTTCTTTATGGGACACCGAATCTATACCGACGCGTCTCACGATTTTGCCGAATTTATCAAAGAAGCTGAGATCGAGCGCGATCCTTTAGTAAATACTCAAAACAAGGATTTCGTAAAGTATGATGCTCTCCGCGGCGCGTATCTCTATACGATCGGCGGAACAGGCTTCAACGCTCCCTTCTTCTCATCTTGGAACCAGCATTACTCAACGGAAATAAAGCTGAGATCGCAAGACGACAGAAAGGTATACATCCGCACCGTCTCGTCCACCGGCTCGCTTGAAAATGCCGTTCTTCTCGACAGTGAAGGCTTGCTGATACCGATACCTTTGGAGGTCTCCAAAAACTTCGGTGAGGGTGAAGAGCCGGTCATGAACTACAGTGACGACACTTACGGCGAAACGCTCTTCCCGCTTTACGTTTCAAGCGGCGAGAAATATTCCGTCAACGTGCTCAATCTCTATCAGAACTGGGGTAAATTCCCTATCAAGCAGCTTTCGTCCATTGCTTATTATGCTCCCTACTACCATCTCTCCTGCGGTGTAACCGAGACCACCTGCATAGCTCCCTGGTACGTCCGCGGAAGAACACTCTGGACACTTCCCGACTTCCGAAGCCAATCGGCTCCCTACTGGTACGAGCTTGAAGGCGATAAATTCAACGACTCGCCTCAGCATACTAACGCGGGAGTATTCGAGATCATTCATTACACCGACGCCGCAGGAAATTACATTGCCAGCGAAAACTATCACAATGCTATCGACTCCTCGGGTCCCATCTATGCGGAGGTCAAGATGGATTACATCTCCGACGACGGCAAGATGAAGATCAGCTACAATCATCTTGAGCTTCCTCAGACCGACGAGCTTCGTCCCTCTTACGAGATCAAGATCGAAATTCTTGACGATATAAGCTTTAAGAATTTCAAGGAAGATTTCGCTTTCTATTCATGGAACACTACGAGAACTCACGTAGGCTACCTTAATGCCGACGGTGAGCACACCGAGCAACCCTACAGCGCGGAGGACGACGTAAAGGAATACGTTCTCGGCAAGGTCGGCGGTTATTTCGGTAACTTCGGCATAGACTCCAAGGATGCCACCAATCTCGGTCTGGTCATTCACAGCTCCGAGATATACTTCGGCGGCACGAAATTCGACGGCAATTTCGTAGTAGTCGAAGATAAGGAAGAAGACAGCTTCCACCTCTCACTTGACCTTGGCGAGGCTACTTTTAAGAAGGGCGACACGGTAACGCTCAACATCATCATGACTCCTTGGGGCTCACACCTTTCCACCGACGCGCATAATCTCGCGTATATCCGCGAGACCTCGGTTATCGATCCCTATAAGGTAACCGTAACAAAGGGCGAGGTAATTGAAAGCGTTTATCTTCCCAGAGTCAAGACCGACGACGGCAAGAGCGCGATCTTCACCGTAAGCGGTGGAGTCAACAACGCGGCTGTCCGCGTTTACGGCTTTGAAAAGCTCACTGCTCCCAAGATCTACGAAAAGATCGACGGCGAATGGGTCGAATACACCGTTTCTTCTATCAATTCTCCCGATAACGTAGGTCTTAAGCACTACTATGACGGATATATGACCTACTACGACGGCGACGGCACTTATTCCTACGCATTCACGTTCAGCATGGACGGTGTTGAAAGCCGCACCTTCAAGATGGAGGCAACCGAGGACTTTGAGCCCTGGCCCAAGGAGGTCATAGATAGCAACGATCCCATAAACGTATATCTTGACCCTGCGGAGATCGCCGCTAAATTCCAAAATCCCGTTCCCGGTGTCGGCTCTGCGGTGCTTTCCGACGATGCTTCTTACATCCGAATCTTCGGAGACGGCAAGAGCGCCGTAGAGGTAAGAATCGACGTATTCTCGGCTATAAACGACGACCCGACAGGTCAGTATATATTCTTAAAATACCGCATTCCCTCTACAACAACTCAAAATCACTTTGAATTCTTCGCCAGCACCGTAAACAGCGGTCCCAAGGGCACCGACTGTATCTGGCTTAATAATTCTTATTCGATTCATGACGGCGAATGGCACGTTCTCGTGCTTGACGCAAGCACCTTTAAGCCCGATACCTTTGCTGCAGACAGCGACGGTATGTACTACGCGCGATATTTGTCCTTCGACATCTTCAACACTCCTATGAGAGTTGAGGACTACATCGACATCGCTTACATAGGCATGTGCGCCGATCTTGAAGAATTCCGCGGTCTTGATGTCAATGCAGACGATAAGGAATACATCCTGGGCTCAAATAACAGCCGTGACGTCTACAGCATGACCACGGGCGAGCTTATCTCCTCGGGTGGCGGATCTCCTACTCCTCCCCCCGTCCTCGACGACGGTGTCACGATGTCCAAGGACGGTAGCTCTCTGATCACCGCAGGTAGCGCATACACTCTTTCCACAGTTCCCTATCTTGGCAGAATCGACTATATCAACGGTTACGGTCCTCAGCTTGCCGTAGGTACTTCCTATAATAACAAAGGAAGTAACTCAGTCGAGGGTATTGCTACATTTAAATATAATGGCACTACAACAAGTGACGGTCACGCGGTCATTTCGGGCTGGAACCTTGTTCACGGCGGAGTTTCAAAGTACGTCTGGAGCGTTGACGGCAAGACCTGGCAGGACGCGACCTATTATAACAAAGAGAGCTTGGCTCGCGCAATAGATGCAATGGTCAACATTGCCAACAACAAGCTTGGACGAAACGATCTTGCGAATTACGCGGACAACTCCGCTTACCAAGGCGGCACGGTTGACGACAAGGTATCGGGTATTGCCGCAGACCTGACCGCTTACGCGGGACAGACCGTTAACGTTATCTTCGCCGTAGTTCCCGCAAGCGCTCCCGACACGGTATGTATCCTTGCCAATATCACCGGTATCAAAGTTATCACCGAGGCTCAGGAGGAAGAGACCGGCGGAGCTGACGATGAGGTGGAAAATCCCTATAACGATCCTATCAACTATTATCTCGATGCTACCGAAATGAACGCGCTTGTCAAGAATTCACTTCCCTTAGGAATCGGTAAGCTTGAGCTTGCCGAAAACGGTGAATTTTTGAGATTCTACGGTGACGGAAGCGGAACGGGTGAATCGTTCTTCGAGGTTTATAAATCCACTGTCAAGGTTAACACCGGCAAGTATATCGTGATCAAATTCCGTATGCCTGCCGCGAATGAGGAAAGAAATCACCTCCAGATATTTACCAGCACCGTCAATTCAAGTGCTGTGGGAGCAGACTCGATCGCCTTGCACACTACCGCCGAGGACAAGGACGGCGAGTGGCACGTATACGTGATCGACGCCGCATCCTTCCTCCCTGAATCATACGTGGCTGAAAAGGGCAGATACTATTGCAGGTACGTAAGATTCGACGTATTCAACACCGCGATGTCCGCAAACTCCTATATCGACGTAGCTTATATCGGTATCGGTGACGATCTTGACAAGATCCGTCAGCTCGACGTTAACTCCGACGTCTTGACTCTCACCCTCGTAGATAAAAATTCACAAAAGTTCATCAATGTGAAGACCGGAGAGATCACCGATAACTCAGACGGAACTAACAAGCCCAAGATAAGCTACGTTACCGACGCTTCGCAGTTTATCGCGTCAGATAACTCTCAGGGCTATACGGTAAGCGACTCTCACTATTTCTCAAGAGTTGACTCGATCAACGGCTCAGGTCCTGCGGGCTCCACCACCGCCGCATACGATATGGGAAGCAACGACAAGACCGGAATCGCTTATATGGTATACAACGGAACCTCTACCGCCGACAAAAAGCTGGTCATGGCAGGCTGGACGCTTGTCAAGGGTGGCGTAGAAAAGTACGTATGGTCCGCCGACGGAGGCAAGACCTGGAACGACGTTACTCTTGTCGGCAGAAGCAAGATAGACGCCGCATATGCAGGACTCTACAGCTATACCGCTACAAAATACGGTAGCGAGGTAGATTTTTCCGATTGCGTAGCGAATTCCGCATATCAAAGCACCCTTGGCAAGGTCGGCGGCATCGGCGCAGACCTCTCCGCATTTGCAGGTGAGACGGTCAGCGTGACCTTCGCCGCAGTCCCCGCAACCGACAACGATTCCCTTTGCATACTCCTTCACGTTGAAGGCGTAAGGGTTGCAGAATAAAAACACAAAAATGGGCTGATCAATTCAGCCCATTTTATTTATAAATCAGCTCTTAAAAAATGTTCGGAGCAATTTTTCTTTTTATGTTCGAGCGGTATACCATATTTACACCGAAGAAGAAAAGAGTTCTGCCGGGATGCTTCAGCATTCTCTTATGGAAAATTGTTCTCTTGAGAATGTTCTTGATCGAATACAGCTCCTTATAAACGCGCCAATATTGCTTAGTCACCTCATCCGCAGTAAAGTGGGAGGTATTCAACACCGATTTTGACGGTCTGTATTCAAGTATATTCTGATCCACCACTCTTCCTTCCCTATTCATTTCCTTATTTAAGGGAGTCCCGGGGATCGGAGTATAACAATAGAATTTCGGGGCTATGATATTGCTCTTTTTTATAAACTCAACGGTTTGATCAAGCGACTCTACGGTATCGGTGTCGAGACCGATTATCATCTCGCTGGCAACCTCTATTCCTGCGGCATTGACCTTTTTTATGACTCTTACGTAATCGTCGGGATCTGCCCAGGTCTTGTTTATATCCTTCATCGCGTCCTTAACAATGCTTTCGAGACCGAAGCTGAGCACATAGCAGCCGCTCTCGGCAACCGCCTTCAAAAGCTCGTCATTGTCGGCTATCTGAATGGCGCACTGACTCATCCAACGCATTTTAAGCGGTTTGATCTGTCGACAAAGCTCCAGCATATATTCGGGATCGGAAACGATATTGTCATCCACCAGCAAGAATTCCTTAAATCCCAGCTCCTTGACGCGCCTAATATCTCTCATTACCTCATCTATGCTTCTTCTGATATACCTGCCCTTAAAAAGGCAGGCAATAGTACAGAATTTACAGGTGTTGGGGCAGCCTCGACCCGCCTGAACCGGCAAAAAATATCCGATTTTTTTCTTGGTTATAAGCTCGTATTTAGGCGTTGGAAATGAAAGGCTTGAAAGCGGCTTTTCGTAGAATTTTTTAAGCGTGCCGTTTTCGAGATCGTGGCAAAGCTCGACTATAGTCTCCTCAGAGTCTCCGATCATTACGCTGTCGCAATACTGTATGGCTACGTCGGGTATCAAACTGACCATAGGCCCGCCCATAAAGACCGTCTTGCCTCTTTTCTTGAATTCCACCGCTATATCCTTGGCTCTTCGCGCGGCATGACCTACTCCTCCAATGCCGATAACGTCACAATCGGTATCCCACGGGATCTCTTCTATCGCCTCAAGGCATATCTCACTGCTCCAGCCTTCGGGCAGAAGCGCCGATAGCAAGGGATGGGCAAGACCGACAAAATAAAGTCTGTTTCGCTTGAGAAGCTTACCCTCGTCATCGTAAATTGTGGGTTGAATAAACAGTATTTTTTTGTTCATGACAAACTCCTTATTTTGCAGTTAGCATAAGCTTCAGATACTGGAAGAATATCTTTGTTGCTCCTTTTTTAACTCTGTTATAGATCTTCTTTCCGTAACGTTCCTTGATGAATTTTCTCTGCTTTTTGTTTGCAGAGGTCTTAAGATACGCTCTGATTATATGATAATAGTAGAATCGCTTCTTCATATTGATGGGTTTGAACACCACGTGCGCCATATCCCACCAAGCATATTTTTCTCTTGGAATCTCTATCTCGTATTTGTATTCGTCGAACAGAGGTGTGCCCGGCATAGGCGTAATAGGCTGAATATTGACCAGCGGATGCTCAAAGGAATTCAAATAATTGATCAACGTATCAAAATCCTCCTTCACCCAATCCTCTCCGACAATAAGACCGCTATAGCACTGAAGTCCGTTCTTCTCAAGCACCTCTACCGCCTTTATGTTAGTCTCAACGCTGGATTTCTTGGTATAATCAGACAGCTCCTCGTTCTTGAAGGATTCAATTCCAACGAAAAATGCGTCAAAGCCGTGCTTGTGAAGCAGGATGATCAGATCCTCGTTGGCGGCAATAAAATCCGCTCTTCCAAAGGCGATATAATGCTTTTTGATATTTCTTGCTTCGAGACCGTTCACAAATGCAAGTATTCTTTCACGTGATACTAGGAAATTGTCGTCCACTATAAAAACGTTGTCCTCTTCGATCGTTTCAAGCTCGTCAAGAACACTGTCCACTACTCTCGCGCTGTATTCACAGATCTGCGTGCAGAAGCAGAATTTGCATTTATAGGGACAACCGAAGGATGCCTTCATAGTCGCGCACTTGTTGTGGTATATGTAGTTATAGTGATCGCGGTATTTTTTCGTGATATTTCTGTCGGGAAAGGGGAGCTCCCCGTTCACGATCTCGGGCTTTCTTCTTCCCTCTCTGTATATTCCGGGTATTGCGTCAACGTCGATATCGGGATAGGCTTCGATTATTTCAAGCAAAGTGCGAACACCGTTTGCCCAAAGGATATAATCAATATTTTCGTCTACCAGATCGGTCGGCACTACCTCGGCATGTACTCCACCTACGCAGGTGACAGTATTGGGGTTATATGACTTGATAATACGCGCATAATTCTTGATGACACCAATGTTGGTGATATATCCGGTCATACATACCATTTCATAGTTCTTCTGCTTTAAAAAGAACCGGAGAGGCTTTTTTTCGATAAGCATATCGACAAGATCGACTTCGTGATCTCTCTCCTTGAGGCTTGCCGCTACGTATTCAAGCTCAAGCGGCTCACATATCATAAAGCTTTGCAGATTTATCGAATCCTTTGGAGTATCGGGTCTGACTAATAATATTTTCATACGTCCTCCTTAAACACTCTGTAATCGGTTGTGATAGGTCTGTATTCTATATGTCGCGCCAGCTTTTTGTTGGTCGCATTTATCAGCTTATTGGAATGATGCAGATACGCGTAAAGCATAGTATATTCCGAGCCGAGCTTCAGCTTTGACTCGTCGGCGGTCTGACCGAAATCAATGGTCTCAAATTTATTTTCAATGCCGTATTTAACGATTTCAAGCAAAATTCTGTGGTACGTATCATAGGTATTATTGTATTCATAATCCACGCCTACGAATTCAAATATCAGCTCAGTGCCGTTCTCAAGCATCTGACCGAAGCCCACCACCTTGTCTTCGTTTTTCAGAACGAATATTTTAAAATACTTACCTCTGAAGAAATCGATAGGTAGCTTTTCAACGCGTATTTTAGACTTGTTGTAGACCTGAAGATAGCACTCGTACATCTCCTCTGTAAAATCCTTATTATCCTCCAAATATTCCAATTTGAGAGGTGCAGATTTTTTGAAGCATTTATTATAGCGGTATCTGTAATTGCTTCTAAGGCTGTTGAGATAGTCCTCAAATGAAGAAAATCTGTTTGTAAGAATGCACTTCGGGCAGGTAAGTCCCTTGGCATATCCGCGAGGGTCAACGTCTCCGATATTCAATAGCATTTTAGGTCCCTTGATGGTTTTAATAAAGTCCATCGCTTTATCAAGATGCTTGCCATAGGCAATTCCGGGACGCGTAACCGAAAGAGGAACGTATATCATCGTCATTTTCTGATACAGATTGAATTTGGTAAACATCGCAAGATTATACTTCTTCCTGACATAGCTCATAAACACGGTGTCAAGTTTACCGTCTTCAAAAAGCATATAATATTTCTGATCGCATTTGTCAATGCCTTCCATAAAGGACAAAAAATCCTTTGACAAATACAGATTGTCATCTATAACGCTGTCCCAGATATCCGGAACCTTTAAAATGCTGTCAAATTGCTTTATCTCTATCATATATTCACCTCATAAACGGCAAAACGTCTCTCTACGTTTTGTAGCAGCGCTTGATTTACAGACATTGATTTTCTATTATTACACCATACAAAATTGGTTTCAACGGTGTCGTATTGGCTCGCGTATTTGCCGAACTCGCTCAAAAGCTTAACCGTTGTAATCCCCTGATATTCTTTTTTAACACCCGCCGAGTTCAGCTTTACCTTTTTGATATTTTTACCAAACAGCATATATCTGACAGCTATTTCAAGCAGGCTATTTTGTTTTCCCTTCTTCAATATTTCATTATAATCGGGATGCCAGAAAACAAATCCAACGACCTGCCCCTTATCCTCGGCAAAAAGGATATTTTCGGGCTTTAAGAAAAAGGTCATATCCTTCATCAGCTCATAAAAATGCCTCTTGTCGGTCTGCGAATAAAGGAAAGTCGTTCCGATAGTCTCGTTGCAAATGATCCTGAAACGCTCCATCTCCTCTTCAAAGTTTTTCATGTCTATCGGTCTTATCCTTACACTTGTTTCCCGACATTCTAACTTGGGCAACACTACCGACGGGTCGTTACTGAATGCCACAAGATCATGCTTTGTATATTTCTCAAAATATTTGTTGTAATACAGCTTTGAATAGGTGGAGTCAAAGGTATTGGGAGCTGACATATCACAGCTGAAGCCTACTCCATAGCTGAGATGCCCGTTCAATCCGACAATGATCCTGTTAAGATTCAGCTTTTTCGCATACTCCTTCGCGTGATCCATAAAATATGAGACCTCACGCTCTATATTGTCAAGGGCTTCAAAAAAGGATATCTGTAAAAAATCATCCTTCGGATTATGTATGAGCAGCGCGGTCAAAAGTATCTTGTCGTCATCCACTCCCATTACAGGGCAGATGTCGATGCCCTTGGAATATGCAGTCTCTTTGAATAAGAGCATATCAAGGGTAAATTCTGCCGTTGAAACGTAGTACGGATCATTCTCATACAGCTTTTTTCTGAAAGCCTTGAATCTCTTTAGTTCCTTTTTGGTTTTAACCGAAACGATTTTCATAAAAACTCCATTCAGTTACCTCGTAAAGCACTTGCTTTTGAGGCGAATATGTGGTATAATCAAATAAAACAAATTATTGCTTAAATGAAAGGTATTAGCATATGAAATACGAAGCTTGGGAAAAGCTGGCACACAGATATAACGAACAGTGGGTGCAAAAATATTCACTGCGCCCCACAAGACGCGAAGTAAAAAAGCTTGTGCTTCCTCTGCTTGAGAAAAACAACGACCTCAAAATATTGGATATAGGATGCGGAACGGGTCAGCTGATAAGTGAGATCAGCGAGCAATTTCCGTCTGTGAATTATCTTGGAATAGATGTGGCAAAAAATATGATCGGTGTTGCCAAGGAAAGCAATAGCGGAGAAAGCGTCAGATTTATGAATGTTTCTGTTGATGATTTTTCATGCAATGAAAAATTTGACATTATCGTCTGCACCCATGCTTTTCCGTATTTTCCGGACAAAAAAGGGGCTATGCAGAAAATGTCTGCGCTTTGCAATAAGGGCGGAAAGGTGATAATCGTAAGTGCTTCAACAAATAACCCCAAAGATCTGTTCATTAATATGCTTGTGAAGACAAGGACCAGTCGAGCAAGGTATTTGTCTATCAAAGAAATGAAGTACCTTTTTGCCTCTGCGGGATTCGAGGTTAAAAAGGTTGACGTTATCAGAGAGCGCGCATATATGCCGACAATTGCTCTCCTTTATGCTGAAAAGCTGTAATTCTTACATATATTATATCAAACGCATGAGTTTTTGTCAATAAGCCGCATGAAACTTGCATTGCAGGGCTGAAAGGCTTATGGTAATTAAAAAATCGGGCATACACGGCTTTGATCGTGTATGCCTGAAAATTTATTGATTTTTCCGTATTCGAGAAAGAGCGTGAATCTGCCCTGAGTGACACTCATCGGCTTTGACGATAGGACCTGAACTTGCGGCCACAACCGTGGAACTATAACTCGCGACTTGAACTTGCGTTGCCCCGCTGCCGTCGCATAGTCGTTGCGCCGCGCTCGATACACTCGCTTGCGCCACTCCTTGCTTTGGGCAGTCTCGCGGCACAAAAACGCTCCACCGGAGCCTTTTTGCTTGCTCGCCCTACCACCCTGCGCCTATCGGCGCGGGGAGTTATCGGATCACAAATTCAAGCCTATCGCCAAGAATAGAAAAAGCCGAATAGACCTTGGTCTATTCGGCTTTTTCTGGTCTGAGTGACAAGACTTGAACTTGCGGCCACAACCGTGGAACCCCCAAAGCTCGTAGGCCTCGCTTCGGGGAACCCCCGACCACCCCTCTGCGCTCCGCGCAGGGCGTGGTATCAACCGCAAAGCTCAAAACCTGCATTTAAACAAAAATAAAGCCGTCGGGCTTATGCCCAACGGCTTTATTTGGTCTGAGTGACAAGACTTGAACTTGCGTTGCCCCTCTGCCGTCGCATAGTCGTTGCGCCGCGCTCGATGCACTCGCTTGCGCTA
>JBGVHJ010000064.1:0-38436 GCA_045122255.1 Eubacteriales bacterium
GTTTATCGGTGAGGCGATGGCTAACGAAAGCCTCCCTTGTGTAAAGGGAGGTGGATCGCGTAGCGAGACGGAGGGATTGTAAAAGTAACATTTCACAGCAAAACAATCCCTCAGTCAGCTTCGCTGACAGCTCCCTTTACACAAGGGAGCCTATCATGTAAATCTGCCTCGCCCATCTCACCGATAAATCAAAATTTGAATTATTCCTCACCTTTGTCCGCTTTAGTTTTCGTGATGTCAGCCAAGGGATTCTGCGCCATGGCATCCATCATATTTTTGTCGCTGACGTGGGTGTAAATTTGCGTTGTGTTTAGCTGCTCGTGACCTAAAATGTCCTTCAGCACGCGGATGTCTACGTTGCCCGACTGATACATAAGCGTTGCCGCGGTATGACGGAGCTTATGCACCGAATAGTGCTTCGATCCAAGTCCCGAGAGATCGAGATATTTGTAGACCATCGCCTGCACCATTTTGTCGCTGATACGCTTGTCGCGGTTGCTGAGGAAGAGTGCCTTGTCGCCGATATTTCGGTTGCGCTCAATGAGACGGTAGTTTATCAGATAGTCGGCAAGAACCCTTTTGCAGGCATCGTTTAAGTAGATTATGCGCTCCTTACTGCCCTTACCGATAACGCGGACGTGCTGAAGCTCGCGGTCGAGGTCGGGTATGCTTATGCCCACCAGCTCGTTAAGTCGCATTCCGCAATTGAGAAACAAAGTGATTATGCAGAGGTCGCGGAGTCGGGTCTTTGATTCGGTATCGTTGCGGACGGTATCGAGCAGCATTTTGGACTCCTCAAGCGAAAGAAATTTGGGGAGAGTCTTTTTTCTCTTGGGGGCTTCGATATTGGCGGCGGGATTTTCCTCAAGATAGCCGCGCTTGACGGTCATAAACTTGAAAAGTCCCTTGATCGCCGAAAGCTTTCTTGCCTTGCTTGCCCACATATTTTTTCTTACGTTTCCGGTGTAGAGCAGAAAATCGTATATCTTTTCGGCGGTAATGCCTTTGACGCATTCCACGTCAACCTGCATTATGCCGATCTCGCAGAATTCATCGGAATCGGGGTCGATGCCTCTTTCCTTGGCGATAAGATAGCGGAAAAAGGTGCGGAGATCCAAGAGATACTCGTCTACGGTCTTCTGCGAGCAGCCCTGAATGGCGGTCTTATATGACGCGAATTCGCGTATGATGGGTGGAAATTCATCCACGTTAACTTTGTATGGCATAATATTATTCCTTTTCAAACGGTATAATTAATTATACCAAATATTTTTTGATATTGCAATACCGTATTGAATATTTGTGCTTTTAGACAATTTTGTGCCTTGTGTTTTGTATAATTTGTCGGCGCGTGAAATTTAAGAGAATTTTAAATATGTTGCGATTTCGTTAAATCTTCACACGGAAGTGTAGAAAAATACACAATTATTATGTATAATAGGTATTATGAAGGATTATGCCTTCTTCTTATCACATAGAGGTGAAAGGGTAATTATGAAGGATTTTTTTGAGAGATATTCATATCAGAGCGTTCATTTCCTGCTCAATCAGGTGGCGATCGGACTTTTCGGAGTCGTGCTCTCACTTGCCGCCGGAATGGCAGAGAATGATGGGCTTAAAATAGTAACGAGCATTTTCGCCGTGCTTTTCTTCCTGTTTTTGCAGTTTGCCGCTGCGTGGAAGGTGGGCGCGGAGGATAGAGTTTCCGTGGATCTTGGCAAGAGACAGAAGGATATTTTTCTGCCCGTCAAGATGTGGGCGCTTGCAAATTCGGTAAACTACCTGCTTGCAATCATCATCGCTATTGCAAACATTTTCCCGTCCGAGGGCTTTATGGCTACCGTTGGTGCAATTGCTTCTACAATAACACTTATAATCGAGGGTATGTTCACGGGTCTTATCTCGTTCTCGGTTGGCGGTCAGCCTCTTAACAGCTATTGGTTTATCTATTTTCTTATGCCTCTGCCGTCTCTTCTGGCTATCGTTGCCGCGTATCTCTGCGGACTCAACAACATCAATTTCGGCGGTCTGTTTTCGGGAAATGCAGGTGGCAAAAAGTAAATTTTTTGAGCAAAGGTCTCTTCTGCATTCGGCAGGGAGGCTTTTGTTTTTTCAGACAAGCGGCCATTTCTTAATTATTCTTAATTATTAATTAAATTGGTTGTATATTAATAAGTTATATGGTATAATGTTGTAAGAATTTCAGCGGTAAAGGAGGATGCTATTTTGGAAAACTCGGACATTAAGATTCTTGTCGTTGACGACGAGTCGGACATCAGAAAGATCGTAAGACTTCTCTTGCAGAAAAAGGGATACTCGGTCATTGAAGCTTCAAACGGCATCCTTGCCGTTGAGGCGGTGGAAAACGGTGACGTTGACTTTATAATAATGGACATAATGATGCCGAAGATGTCGGGAATCGAGGCTACAGCCAAGATCCGTGAGATATCAAAGGTGCCGATACTCTTTCTTACCGCAAAATCGCTTGTCAGCGATAAGGAAAGCGCATACGTCAGCGGAGGCGACGATTATCTCGTTAAACCCTTCTCGTCTGCCGAGCTGCTTCTTAAAACCGAATCGCTTCTGAGAAGATATATGATCTACAAGGGCAAGGAGGATCCAAGAAGTCTTCTTCATCTCCCTTGCGGCGTGGACGTGGATCTCGAAGCACGCACGATCTTGAAAAACGGTGAAAATCCCGGTCTTCGTGACCGAGAAAGCGATATATTCTTCTACTTGCTTGAAAGACGCGGCGAAACTATTGAGGCAGACGCTATTTTTGAGGCGGTGTGGGGCGAGCAGGCTCTTCCGTCCAGTGCGAATAACGTTATGGTCAATATGCTGGGTCTGCGCAAAAAACTGGAGGATGATCCGTCAAATCCCCGATTGATAAAGACCGTTTGGGGAAAGGGGTATCAGTTTGGCTAAGAAGATAAAATTTATGTCGATCCGTACAAGGCTGATAATCGTGCTTTGTCTGTCGGTTCTGGTATCGATCGCGGTATTCGGTATCGTAAACGAGGCGGGTAGATTTCTTGTGTGGAGATATTACGTTGCCGACGATGCCAAGCAGAACAGAATAAACCAGCAGATCGATGAGTTCCAGCAATACGTTATGGAAAAAAAGCTTTCGGTTGGTGATTCTGCGGCAATAAAAAAATGGAGCGGCGGAAGATACGTGGATATTATCGTGTATCAGGACGACAGTCTTATGTACGCTCCGGAATGGTTCAAGGATTTCGAAGGCGGCTCGGTCGACACCGTAAACCCCTTCTTTAAAAACCCTCTGATCTCGGGAGAAAAGGGCTTTGAGCAGTATCTTACCGAGGACGGATTGAAAAAATATTCAACTCAGTTGGATGAGATACTTAAGGGAAACCGTGAATCGGTTCCTGTGATCTTCAACGACGGTACTGCGCTTGTTACCGTGGTGGACTACACCGAGGATTTTCTCTATTCCGGTGTTCTGGTGATGGCAATCGCCGGCGCAATGATAGTTCTGACCCTTGTAATGGTGTTCAACTTTACGTCTATGGCATTGCGCGTCAACAAGCTTGCTCACGACGTGAAGCTTGTTGAAGAGGGCAATCTCAATATGCCTATAAGGCTTGACGGAAACGACGAGCTTACGGCGCTTGCGGACGACGTCAACAGCATGAGAAACGCGGTGGTTGACAATATGACCAAGGAAAAGCAGGCGTGGGAAGCCAACGCGGCGCTAATAACCGCGATGTCTCACGATATAAGGACTCCTCTGACCGTTGTTCTCGGATATCTCGATCTTATCGAGCTTCAGAACAGCGATCCCGCAAACGAGGAGTATATTGCCGCCTGCAAGGAAAATACAATGAGATTAAAAACCCTTTCCGACGATATGTTTTCATATTTTCTGGTGTTTGGAAAGCAGGATGCAGTGCTTGAATCATTGGCTGAGCACAGTATTGACACGGTATGGCAGATGATCGCCGAGCGCCGTCTTCTGTTCGTTGAAAACGGTTTTGAATTTGAAACCGAGCTACCTTACGATAAGCTTTGCGTCAAGATCGACACGGTCTATTTGGGCAGAGTAATAGATAATATTTTTTCCAATATAGCAAAGTATGCAGATCCCGAAAAACCGATAAAGATCATCGCGACTTTCGAGGGCGGCTTTATCCGTGTTTCTTTTGTAAACACAATAAGAAAGGACGATGCGCTGCCTGAGAGCAACAATATCGGTATAAAGACCTGCGTCCGCATTATGGAAAAGATGAACGGAGCGTTTGAGGTTGGATCTGACGAGGAAAATTTCTCCGTCACGGTCAGCCTTCCTGCAGAGCTTCGGGACGGGCAAGCAGACTCTTTCGGATAATATTTTTACGGAGAACAAGAAATGAATTATTCAATTTTAGCGGTGAACCTTTCGGATATTTTGAACGTGCTTCCAAAATTCGAATGGAATTATTCAACCATAACGATGATAATAACGAGTGCCCTCTATCTTTGCATGGGCTTGCTGATGGCACATTTTGTGGTCTTTGGCGTGATAGGTGTATTTACTAAGAAAAAATTCCCCAAAACAGAGAAGAAGCTGAGATACGGAATACTTATTCCCACGAGAAACGAGGAAAACGTTGTTGCCAATCTCATTGACAGCATAAAGAAGTCCGATTATCCTCAAGAGGATCTTCACGTTTTCGTTATAGCGCACAACTGCTCCGACGGCACCGCTAAGGCGGCAGAGGCGGCGGGGGCTACCGTTTATGAATATAACAATCCCAATGAGTGCACCAAGGGATACGCTTTGAAGTATCTTATCAAAAAGATAGGCGAGGATTATCCTGACGAGCATTTCGACGGCTTCTTTATTCTCGATGCCGACAATATTCTCGACGGAAGCTTTATATCCAAGATGAACGATGCTTTCGTTGCAAACGGTGAGCATAGCGTTATTACATCCTTCAGAAACTCCAAGAACTTCGGTTCAAACGTAATGAGCGCGCTTTACGGACTCTATTTCGTATACGGTTGCCGTATCGAGAGCCGCGGAAGAACCGTGCTCGGTTGCTCTACGAGAGTGCAGGGAACGGGATACATCGTTCCTGCATCGGCACTGAAGGACGGCTGGAAGTACGTAACCTTGACCGAGGACTGGGAGATCACCGCCGATCAGATAATCGACAACACCCCCGTGGTATATTGTGACGAGGCGATGTTCTACGATGAGCAGCCTACGACCTGGAAAATAATGTGGAGACAGAGACTTCGTTGGATGAGAGGACACACTCTTGTGTTTATCCAAAGATTCGGAGATCTTATCTGCCAGCTCTTCAAGTCAAAGAAAAAGGGCGGAAGCTCGAGAAAGTTCTCTATCTACGACATAACCGTGAACGTCCTTCCCATAGGCGTTATCACTACCGCGCTTTTCGTGCTTGATCACGTCCTTGCCCTGCTTACTCCCTTGTTTGTTCCCGGCACAACGCTGGCTGAGGTTTATATGATGAAGCTTCCCGGAATGCTTATTTCTTGGGGACTTACCTATCTTGGAACAATTCTCCTGACTATCCTCGTATATGCTCTCGAGGCGAAGAGAATTCCGAAGGTAGGATTCTTCACCAAGGCGCTTTCGGTTCTGTTGCTTCCTTTCTTTACACTTCTTGCGGTACCTATGGACGTTATATCCCTCTTCTGCAAGAACCTTGGCTGGAAGCCTATTCCTCACACCGATACTACCGACGTGGAGCACTTGAATGCTCAGGATGCTCACGATAATCACGAAACGGCTTCGGATAACGATGCCGCCTGACTTAAGCTTTTGAGGTGTAAAAATGAAAAAGTTGAGAATCGTTTTCCCGTTTGTCGAGGCGGGATTCGGACATATGATGACCGAGCGTTCTATCTGCGATGCCTTTGAGCAGAAATACGGCGAATATTTTGAAATAGTTCGCTCAAATTTCTTCAAGGAAGGCAGAGATGAGACTCTGATCAAATTTGAGCAGAGCATGGGACGAGAGGTAAGAAATTATAATAAATGGCCTCTTTATGCTCATCTTACCATATTTTTGATGGATCTCTTCGGAACCAAGATCGTCAGCCGATTCGTTATGCATCAGTCCACAAAGGGCGCATACGAGGCAAGCATGAAGCATATGGAGGAGCTGGCACCCGATATCGTTCTGAGCACTCATTGGTCTACGAACTACTATGCCATGAAGATGGAGAACAGACCTTACACGGTTATGCACGTGCCGGATGCTCATATCAATACGATGTTCCGCTATCCCTGCGACCTTACCACTATCTCAATGCCCGAGGGTTACCTTCGCGCGATGAAGCTTCACAAGAAGCATTTCAAGAACAACAACCTTAAAAGAGTTCCGTTGGCTATCAGAAAAGAGGCATTTGAGATAACCGAGACCCGCGAGGAGCTCCGTCAAAGATGGGGGCTTGACGACCGCTTTACCATCTATCTCACCGAGGGTGGATACGGTATCGGTATGGCTGAAAAGCTCTGCAAAAAGATAGTTGAAGAGGATCTTCCTATCAACGTTATCATTGTTTGCGGAAAAAATCCTGAGCTCTATCAGCGTATCAGATCACTTGAGTCTAAGGGCAACACCAAGATATATCCCTTCGGATTTACCAATAAGGTGCTTGAGCTTATAGCAATGTCCGATCTTTATCTCGGCAAGAGCGGAAACGGACTTATGGAGCCCGCATTCTTCGGAGTTCCGATCGTGGTTACACATTCCGCTAACGTTATTGAGCGCAGACTTGCCGAGCATTACGTAACCTATTGGGGTGATGCGGTGCGCATATTCAAGCTTAAAAAGTGTCTGAAGTTCATCAAGGAAGCTATGAACGGAAGCGCAAAGTATCAGGCGCTTAAGGAAAATCGCGTTCCCAGAGAAGCCTTTGGCGGAGAGGGAATCGCCGACGTTATCTTTGCAGAGCTTGATAAAAAATTCAACATAATTGAGAATTTCAATAAAGAAAAAGAAGAGAATCAATAATCAAAAAGGTCAACGCGCCGCGTTGACCTTTTTGATTGATAAATTGGTGTTTATAGGGGTGTTGAACATTATTTTTACACCGTAGGGCGGTGGCTTGCTGCCGCCGTAAAAATCATTTAAAACCAAATGTAAATGGGACGTCGTGGGGGCCGTCCCCATCGGTTTTAAACGCTTTCCAATCCCTTACCGTAGAAGGCTTTTGAACGATGTCGTGGTCGTAGGGGACGGCGCCCTCGACGTCCCGCAAAACAAACGATTTAAATAGACAAAACGGCGTGGTTTTGCAATTCCAAACTCTTCGACAAATCAAAATTTGAAACAACCGCTTACGGTGTGCCGCAAGCGGTTGTAAATTAAAATTTCTTTTCAAGTCTTTCTCTTATAGCCTTAATAAAGTCGATTGTATTAACAGCGGTAGCCTTAAAGCCTTCGCTGACGAGACCTACAAGGTCTTTGGTCATAATTCCGTCGTTCAAGGTATCTATGCAGGCTTCTTCAAGCTTATTTGCAAATGAAACAAGCTCGGAAAGACCGTCAAGCTCACCGCGCTTTCTGAGAGCACCCGACCAGGCGTAAATAGTAGCCATAGGGTTGGTGGAGGTCTCCTCGCCCTTTAAGTAACGGTAGTAGTGGCGCGTTACCGTTCCGTGAGCCGCCTCATACTCGTAATTTCCGTCGGGAGAAACGAGAACAGAGGTCATCATAGCGAGCGAGCCAAATGCGGTGGATACCATATCCGACATAACGTCGCCGTCATAGTTCTTGCAAGCCCAGATGTATCCTCCCTCGCTTCTGATAACGCGGGCGACCGCATCGTCGATGAGGGTGTAGAAATACTCGATGCCAAGCTCCTCGAATTTGTCTTTATAATCTTTATTGTATATTTCTTCAAATATCAGCTTGAAGGTCTGATCGTATTGCTTTGATATCGTGTCCTTGGTGGAGAACCAGAGATCCTGCTTGGTGTCTATCGCAAATTTAAAGCAGGAGTGAGCGAAGCTGATAATCGAGGAGTCCTTATTATACTGACCCTGAAGCACACCGGGGCACTCGAAATCGTAGACCGTTTTTGAAAATTCTGTGCCGTCCTTTCCCTTGAAGGAGAGCGTTGCGGTGCCCTCGCAGGGAACGCGGTATTCGGTTGCCTTGTATACGTCTCCGTAAGCGTGACGGGCGATAGTGATCGGCTTCTTCCAGTTGCGAACAACGGGCTTTATGGAGTCAATGATAATGGGCGCGCGGAATACCGTGCCGTCAAGAATTGCGCGGATGGTGCCGTTGGGTGATTTCCACATCTCGCTGAGGTTATATTCCTCAACTCTCTGCTTGTTGGGGGTTATTGTTGCGCACTTGACCGCGACCCCGTATTTCTGCGTAGCGTATGCCGAGTCGAAGGTGACCTTGTCCTTTGTCCTCTCTCTTTCGGGGAGACCGAGGTCGTAATACTCGGTCTTGAGATCGACAAAGGGCAAAAGCAGCTCGTCCTTTATCATCTGCCATATAATTCTCGTCATTTCGTCGCCGTCCATCTCGACCAGCGGCGTTGTCATTTTGATTTTGCTCATATATATATTCCTCGTAGGGGAGGGGCTTGCTCCTCCCGAATTTTTAATTGTTTTTAACCTTATAATAATTCATCAAGCATCCTGCAAGAAGTATCTGCTTTTCTTCCTCGGTGAGTCCCTTGATATAGAGGGTGATATCCTCGACCTCGCCCGAGCGGCGAATCACCTTAGCGGAAAATTCCTCGACACCGTTGGCAATGGCGGATCTGATGCCCTCAACGAACACACAGTCACCGGTTTCGTATTCGAATTCAGTGTTGGGATCGAGAGTGAAGGGCATAATACCCCAGTTGATGCAATTGGAGCGGTAACGCTTGGTTGCG
Organism: Eubacteriales bacterium; assembly: GCA_045122255.1. Classification (GTDB taxonomy): domain Bacteria; phylum Bacillota; class Clostridia; order Oscillospirales; family CAG-272; genus SVTX01. The sequence goes on from JBGVHJ010000064.1 coordinate 8,881, forward strand.
AACTCGTAGCAGATGTTACCGAAGCCGCCAAGCACCTTCTGACAGCTTGCCGCCTGCTCACGCGCCGAGCCGTCACCCGGCTTGTTTGCGAATACGCACGAGCCGAACTGGGTGTTCTTTACAAGCTCGTCAGCATTGCCGACCTTGTTGAGCGTTGACATAAGCTTCTCACTTGCTCTGCCGTCGCGTCTCGCCGATTCCTCTTCTGCAACGGCTTTGGAGAGCCCTACGTATTCGGGAACTCGACGGGAAAGGGTAAATTCCGCAAGACGGCGGGGATTGGAGCGGAGAGAGCTGGTCTCGCCCGAGGGAATAAGCTCATCGGTGGTGGTTACGGGATCGTGGATCACCGCCGTCAGCTCAAGAAGCAGATTGTCGGAAAGCTCATACTGATCGGGCCAGCTCGTAATATTAGGGCCGAGAATAAGCTCGGTTTCGGGCTGGGGCTTGCCAAAGCCGTAATAAACGCGCTTTTCGTAGACAGATCTGTCAAATTCGTATTCAATGGGGCTGTGATCGTAATCAATGTCGGTAGCAGGGGTGATCTTGCCGCCGTTTGCCGCCGTTGCCGCGATAGAGCGCGCATCCATAAGAGCTACGCCCGAGACCTGACCCTCGCCGGGCTTTGATCCTTCGCGGTTGGGGAAGTTTCTTGTTGTGTGACGGAGAGAGAGACCGTTGTTTGCGGGAACGTCGCCTGCTCCGAAGCAAGGACCGCAGAAGGAGGGCTTGATCACTGCGCCGTTCTGCAAAAGCTCTGCAGAGACACCGGCCTTCGTCAGCGCGAGAGAAACGGGAATGCTGGTGGGATAAACAGAGAGATTGAAGTAGGAGTTTCCTACGTTACCCGTTGCGAGAATGTCGCTTGCCTCGACGATGCTGTCGAACATACCGCCGGCACAACCTGCGATGATGCCTTGGTCTGCAAGAACGCTTCCGTCGCTCTGCACCTTGGAAACAAGATCAAGGTCGCACTTGGGGAACTTGATCTTTGCCTCTGCCTCGACCTTGGCGAGGATCTCCTTTGCATTAGCCAAGAATTCCTTTATAGTGTAAGCGTTTGAGGGGTGGAAGGGAAGAGCGATCATAGATTCCATCGCCGAAAGATCGATCTCGATCATAGAATCGTAGTAAGCCACGCCCTGAGGCTTCAATTCTTTATAATCCTCGGGTCTGCCGTGAACGGCGTAGTGCTTGGCTACCACATCGTCTGTCTCCCAAATAGAGGAGAGGCAGGTGGTCTCGGTAGTCATAACGTCGATTCCGTTTCTGAAGTCGATAGGCAGATTTTTGACACCGTCTCCAACGAACTCCAGCACCTTGTTCTTTACAAATCCGTTTCCAAAGGTTGCACCCACCAACGCAATAGCCACGTCGTGAGGACCTATACCCTTTTTGGGCTTTCCTGTAAGGTGAACGAGCACCACCTCGGGAGCCTTTATATCGTAAGTATCCTTGAGTAACTGTTTTACAAGCTCGGGACCGCCCTCGCCCACGCCCATGGTGCCAAGTGCGCCGTAGCGTGTGTGGCTATCCGAGCCGAGGATCATTTTGCCGCATCCTGCAAGCTCCTCTCTGGAATAGGAGTGAATGACCGACTGATTGGCGGGGACGTATATGCCGCCGTATTTCTTTGCGGCGGAAAGACCGAAAACGTGATCGTCCTCGTTGATAGTGCCACCGACGGCACAAAGGGAATTATGACAGTTGGTCAGCGCGTAGGGGATTGGGAATTCGCTAAGTCCTCCGATGCGAGCGGTCTGTATAATGCCGACGTAGGTGATGTCGTGAGACACCATAGCGTCAAATTTAATTTTGAGCTGAGCGTCGTTGCCTGACGTATTATGAGATGAAAGTATCTGATATGCGATAGTGTTTTTGCGAGCCGCGTCGGCACTTATCGGAGAATGATCGATTATCTTTCCGTCTGAATAAAATATGCCTTTATCTATCAATTTAATCATAATAGACCTCCGGGAAAATGCTTAAATAAAAATATAAATACATTATACTATACATTTACGCTTTAGTCAAGTGAATTTCGAGAGAAAATGATATGAAAAAATATATTATCCCTTGCAGCCTCTTGAATTTTACTGCCGTTTGTGCTACAATTAAGAAAAGGATCGGTGATGATTATGAGAATAGATAATTCATTTTATTTCAAAAACGCGGATGAAGCGGCGCCGTTACTTGTAGGAAAGCTGCTTTGCATAAAGAAAGCCGATGGGGAGATCCTTCGTATGAGGATCACCGAGACCGAGTGCTATATGGGTGTCGGAGACACGGCTTGCCACGCGTCGAAAGGAAAAACTCCGCGCAATTCCGCACTGTGGCAGGAGGGAGGACATACCTACGTTTACCTCTGCTACGGAATGTACTATATGTTTAACGTTATTACCGGATTCGAGGACGATCCGCAGGGCGTGCTTATCCGCGGAGTTGAGGGATATATGGGACCCGGAAGATTTACGAAATATTGCGGGATAGATAAATCAATCAATCTTATTGATATGAAGACAAGCGAAACTGTATGGCTTGAGGACGACGAATATGTACCGGAGCTTGTCCTTTCTCCAAGAGTTGGCATAGGTTATGCGGATGAGCTTGACCGCGAAAGACTCTGGAGATTTACAGATAAGAGATTTTTTGTAAAATAGTTATTTGTAGATATGAAAAAGATGAAATTAATATCAAAAAATTGTCAAAAACACTTGCAAAAAAGAAAGTAATATGTTATAATATTAATTAAGTATGGAATAGGGGATATCCCCGTCTTTTGAAATTTAAAAAATACTGTCTTTTGTGGCAGGTCAGGAGAGTTTATGGAAAACATTAAAAATTTTATTAAGCAGAATCTTCGATTGATTTTGCTTGTGCTCTGCGGACTCCTTGTTCTTACGGGAATTCTGGTGTTCGTGTTTGGCGCGGCTCCCGCGCAGGGAATTCTTAAAGTAGCATTTATTGCGTTTGGAGTTGTACTAATTCTTCTCGGATGCGCACTGGTTGTTCTTGCTGCGGTTGTCGGTGAGAACGAGAGCGCAAACTTCTTCTTGTTCGATAGCAAGAGAAACGTCAACATTCCCGTTGATGAGCTCGACTTCGCCCGTGTAAACAAGAAGATGACCTTCGTTATGACTCAGCTTGCAGAGAATGCATCTGAGGTGTGGACCGGAGACGTGTTCGACGAGAACAATGAAGTATACGGCGGCGATAACACCTTCGTTCCCCTGGTTGCATACAAGATCCTCTATGATCTTGGCGACAGAGGAAACGAAAGCATCTGGAGCCTCTACCTTATGGCTGACGGCGAAAAGATCGATGCTATCGTATCTGCACTTGAGCTTAACGGAGATAACGAGCTTGGTAAGGCATTCAAGTTCCTTCACGAGAATGCAGCGGGAAGCTACGAGAGAACCGAGAAGTTCCTTATTGACAATAAGAAGTACATACAGAACAAGATGGTTAAGTACGTTAAGGCTAACATTGATAAGTTCTGATGCAATTTATAAATCACCTCCGGGTAAGATGCCCGGAGGTGATTTTTTTGCTTTTAAAGGCAAAATATCACTTATAATGCAAAAATAAACAACAATCAATTGAAAAATAAACAAAAAATTAAAATGGCGAAGCGAGACGGATGTCGGTTTGGGGAATATGGGCGTTTTGCGCCGTGTCGCGTCCGATTGCGATGGGGTTATTGGGATATGCTTGTGCGGCGCTTGAACGATGCTGCCGTGAATTGTGTTGACTTTCTTTTGACTGTGTTAAAATGGCAAGAGCGGATGGTGGGGCATTTTGCGCGGAAACGGTGAGTTGATAATGATTATCAGAGGATCAGATGATCGTTTCGGGCTCTGATCGACAGGAAGGCTCGCAGGTGGCAGCGCTTCGATGAGAAGGTTGCCGGAGGTGAAAACGCGCCTAAGGGTCGTAAGCTCATGCCTCGCGGCGATGATTATATGCGATTGACCTGGGTGAAGGAAGCATTCGTTTAACCGCAAATACGAGCGGTATCAATTATCAAAAAATGGAAATAACTGTAAAATTACAAGAATTTTCGTTAAAAATGACCGAAATTTTCGGCTGTTTGCGAACGCTCGGTGATATTTTGAAAAATAAATTGATCCGAACGTGAAAATTAATGAAAAGTTCACATTTAGCAAAAGGACGAAAAACACAGCGATTTTTTGTGCAAATAATACAAAAAAGCTACTCTGCGAAATATCAAACGGTATCTGATCGAGGATTTTTGAAACGTTAAAAACGAGTAAATTATATTTACTCACAAAAAACTAGTAGATTTGCTCGAAAAAATCAAGTGGCAAACTTCACAAAAATTAACTAATTTAGCAAGAAAACGCAGAAAATCGCTAAAAACCGAGTAATTATAATTTACCTATTTTTGTGCCCGAAACGGTGTTTTTGTATATTGACGGTTTTGGGTGATTTGAGCCTTGTGCCGGTTAAACAAAAGTGTAGCTTTTGCTTGTGCTGAAAAGGAAAATAGTTAAGTTAAATGAACTTTTATTTTGTTGACAAAAAATATTTTTTGTGCTATTATATATAAGTAAATTATAGGGTATCGTGCGCTATTTTTAAAGCGAAATTCCGAATTTGCCACCGACCGCATTCCGCCTTTTCGACGAGATGCGGTCGGCAAATATTCGTTTTGGGGTGTTGCGGCTTTTGTGCCAAGAGCCTTGACGTCCCGTAAGCTGTATAGTGATAATGCTGCTGCAGTATGAATCGCCCGTTTTTGTTAGTTTTTCTGACATAACAGGCTTTGAGTCATGCCGCACCGTTGGTAATGCCTCCGTGTAACACCGTTTTCCCCGGAAGTAGGCCAAAGGGGTGCGAGCGGGCTTTGGGCGGCGATGTGGCTGCGCGACCTTGTGTGTACATCAGTATGCGCCCGCCCGCTACGCACGGTGTTATTGACGGAAGCATTTACCCTTTACCGGATAAAGAAACGCTTTATCCGAACAAACACAGGAGGAAAGTTTATGAACAAGAAAAAGTTTCTAAGATTTACAGCGTTATTGCTGTGCCTGATCTTTATTCTTAGCGGTTTCTCTGTTAACGCTTTGGCTGCCGACGGTGCGGCGTCAAAGGGTGGAACGGGAACGCAAGGAAACGGATCGGGTAACTCTTCTATCTATGACACCAGTGAGATGCTTGAGCTTCTTGACCTGATGTCGTATGATAAGTACAGAAAAGAGCATCCTGATGCCGAAAGAAATCCTCAGGAGATCGTCATTGACGTTGTCAAGGATCTCTACAAGGACAAGACCAACGCGAGCTATGTTGTGCCTGAGAATGAGAAGCTCACGGCTGAAGATCTCAAGCATTTCAATGAGATCAACGCAAGCTCTCTCGATCTCGTCAAAAATGAGGGCGTTTTCGGTGAGACGGCGATCATTACACCCGGTATTGGTAAGGTGACTTGGGTCATTCCTGCCGATAAGATCCCTGCCAATGGCGGTATCTACACCATTTCCTTGAGATATTTTGCGCTCGACGACGGTATGTCCAACTCTGTTGAGAGAGCGTTCCAGATCAACGGAAAGGTGCCCTTCTCCGAGGCTCGTTATATGACCATCAAGAAGAATTGGGTCAACAATTACGAGGCTGCGAAGTATACCGGCAAGGATGAAGCGGGACTTAAGCGTGATGCAGACGAGCTTGGTATCAAGTATCATTATAACGATGATAAGGTCCTTTGCGTTGAGTATCCCAAGACCTGGACCAGCAAGATCACCGATTTCTGCAACAAGTATTCTATCCGATTCTTTAAGATAGATATCCACGGCAACGAGCTTCGTCCCTCTGCGGATCAGGTTCCTAATTGGGACGTGCACACCTTTGCCGATTCTACCGGCTTCTATCCCGATTCCTTCGAGTTCTATCTTGAGGGCGGCAAGGATAACTACATTACCTTCGAGGGTAAGAACGCAACTCTTGCGATTTCCGAGATCGTTCTTAAGCCCGCACCCCATATTCCTACTTACGAGGAGTACCTTGACGGTCTCAAGAACACTAACAAGGGTAGCGGATCGGTAAAGATCGAGGGCGAGTACATTGAGGCTGCTTCCGATAATACCATCTACGCTCTTGAGGATGCCGCAGACGCGCTCACCTCTCCTCACGATGCCTCCAAGACCCTTCTTAATATGATGGGTGGCGAAAAGTGGCAGACCGCAGGACAGTGGGTAACCTACAGCTTCTCTGTTGATAAGACCGGTATGTATGATATCGTGACCCGTTTCAGACAGAACATCCTCGACGGTATGTTCGTTAACCGTGCGCTTTACATCTATACCTACGATTCAAAGACCGGAGCTTCTATCTCTGAGGATGATTACGTAAGCAGGTTCGGAAGCAAGGACGGTTACTACAACGGAGTACCTTTCCAGGAAGCAAAGAAGCTTACATATAACTATAGCGATGCTTGGCAGGTAACTCAGGCGACCGACGGTAAGACAGAATTTTCCTTCTATTTTAACGAGGGCGTTACCTACAAGATCAAGTTTGAGGTAACACTCGGTGATATGGGTAGCGTTATAAATACGGTTCAGACCGCACTTAACGCGATCAACAACGATTACCTCTCCATCATCCAGCTTACCGGTGCTACTCCCGACTCCTACCGTGACTACGGCTTCTCGAGAATTATGCCCGAGGTGCTTATAGATATGGTAGAGCAGGGAATCGTGCTTGATAACGAGGATCCCAAGAAGGGTGAGCTCGGAGTTGCACAGCAGCTCACCGCGCTCGCAGGACAGAAGTCCTCCAGCGTTGGTACTCTTCAGAAGGTTTCTCAGCTTCTTATCGAGATGGGTCAGAAGTCCGAAACTATCGCGGGCTCGCTTGAGAGACTTAAGTCTTATATCGGTACTCTCGGTACCTTCCTCTCCAGCGCAAAGACCCAGCCCCTTGAATTTGACTACATTCTTATTCAGCCCGCAGGTGCTAAAGAGCCTGCAGCTCAGGCGAATATAATCTTTACGTTCTTCCACGAGGTAAGCCGCTTCTTCTGGTCCTTCTTCCGTGACTACGATAGCGTAGGCGCTATGAAGGAGACCACCGAAGAAAGCCTTGAGGTCTGGCTCGCAACCGGACGTGACCAGGCACAGGTCAAGCGTAACCTCGTAAACAACATTTTCACCCAGCAGACAGGCATCACCGTTGAATTGAAGCTTGTCGCAGGTGGTACGCTCCTGCCTTCTATCCTTGCTAACAAGGGTCCCGACGTTTACCACGGTCTGGGTCAGGCAGACGTTATCAACTACGCTATCCGTTCCGCGGTTCTTCCCGTTGAAAACTTCGAGGGTCGTACCTTTGAATATAAGGAAGACGGCGTAACCAAGATCTATGAGACCGAAAGCTTCGCAGATGCAAAGAACTCCTTCAACGAATCCGCTATGATCGTTCTTATGATGGAGGACGCAGACGGTGTCGAGCATTATTACGGATTGCCCGAGGCACAGGGATTTGCGATGATGTTCGTTCGTGTTGATATCCTTGCAGAGCTTGGTATCAATGTTCCCAGAACCTGGGATGACATTATGGCGGCTGTTCCTAAGCTCCAGGCGAGAAACATGGAGATCGGTATTACAGCAGACGCTAACATTCACCTCTATCAGAACGGCGGTACACTCTTCGCAGATGAAGGTATGAGAATCAACCTTGACTCCAAGGTAGGTCTTTCTTCCTTTACTAAGATGTGTGAATTCTTCACCAAGTACGGTTTCCCCTATTCTTACGATGCTGCGAACCGTTTCAGAACCGGTGAGATGCCTATTCTTATCGGTGACTATACCGGACTTTACAACCAGCTGAAGGTATTTGCGACCGAGATCGAGGGTCTTTGGACCATGGTTCCCGTTCCCGGTACCGTTCAGGTCGGTGAGGATGGCAAGCCCCTCTATGATGAAAACGGCGAAGTTATCATCAACAATTGCGCGGTTTCTTCCGTAAGCGCATCCGTTATGGTAAAGGGTGTAAGCGAGAAGAAGAAGGCAGACGCATGGACGTATATCGAGTGGTTTACCGATGACGTTTGTCAGGAAAAATACGGTAACGAGATGGTTGCTATCATGGGTCCCTCCGCGAAGTACAACACGGCGAACATAGAGGCTCTTCAGAAGCTTCCTTGGACTCCCGAGGAGAGAAGCATGATCACCGCTCAGTTCAATAATCTTGCATCTATCCCCAACTACCCCGGTACGTACATTATTGCCCGTTATACCAGCTTTGCTTTCCTTGCTGCTTACAACGAGGGAGCAGACCCCACTCAGGCACTTCTCGGTCACATATATACTATTAATAAGGAAATAACCCGTAAGCGTGCCGAGTTCGGTCTTGAAACTCTTGAGCAGGGTGAGACCCTTGCAGACAAGAGACTCGGACAGGCAAAGGCTGCAGCGGCAGAGCTTATCGCAAGAGATCCTGCAAACGAGGCTCTCGCAGATAAGATCGTAGCAGCTGCTAAAGGAGAGGATCCCGTAACCCTCAAGGCACTCAGCGAAGAGATCCTTGCTATGCTCAGCGCAGAAGAGATCAAGAGCTGCGAAGAAAAGGTAAGAATCACAAAGGGTCCCGACATTACTGATAAAGAAAAGATCAACGATACTCAGCTCCTCTATTACGTATCCGTAGCACTTATGGATGCGGCAGAGGCGATCGAGAGCTATTGATGAGCTTGTCCTATTCATAATCTGTAAAGGAGATTGAAAATGTCTAAGAAAACAGCAGAAAAGAAAGCTGTTGCCCGTAAAGACATAACCATGCGAGAGTGGATATGGAAGGAAATGAAGCGTAACTGGATCGCATACTTTATGGTTGCGCCCTATATGCTCATTTTCACCGTATTCACCATCGTACCGGTCGTTCTTTCGGCAATCATCAGCTTTACAAACTTTAATATGCTGGAAATGCCCGGATTCGTTTTCCTGGACAACTATATTACGTTGTTCTTTGATGACGATATATTCCTTACGGCATGTACCAACACTCTTATATTTGCGGGTATCGTAGGTCCTGCATCCTACCTGCTCTCCTTCCTGGTTGCATGGTTCATCAATGAGCTTCCTCCCAGAATCCGTGCGGTAGTAACACTTATATTCTATGCCCCCTCGATTTCCGGTCAGGTATACCTTATCTGGGGTACGCTCTTCTCGGCGGACTCCTACGGTTGGGTAAACGCGAGCCTGCTCGAGCTGGGACTTATTCAGAAGGAGATCGCATTCTTCCAGGACGCCGACTACGTTATGCCCCTGTGTATCATAGTTTCGCTCTGGACGTCTCTCGGTACCGCGTTCCTTTCATTTATCGCAGGTCTTCAGGGTGTCGACCGCTCGCTTTACGAGGCGGGTGCGGTTGACGGTGTCAAGAACCGTTGGCAGGAGCTTTACTACATCACCCTGCCTTCCATGAGACCTCAGCTTATGTTCGGTGCGGTCATGGCGATCACTCAGGCATTCGGTTTCGGCGGTATCGTTACCGCGCTCTGCGGATTCCCGTCCGTTGAATATTCCGGTCACACGATCATGCACCACCTTGAAGACTACGGTGGACAAAGATACGAGGTAGGTTATTCTTCAGCGATCGCGGTCGTGCTCTTCGCAGTCATGGTCGGCGCTAACGCGCTCGTTAAGAAGATTCTCGCAAAGGTAGGTACGTAATATGGCAAAGTTAAGAACAAGAAATCATAAAGTCGTACTTGCTCGAAGCGCAGGAGGAGACCTTGGTATCACAGTAATGCTGGTGCTTCTCGGAGCATTTATGTTCCTTCCCATGCTTTACGTTGTGATGCAGTCCTTCAAGCCTCTCGATGAATTGTGGATGTATCCTCCCCGATTCTTCGTTATGAGCCCTACTCTTGAGAACTACGGCTCGCTCTTCTCGCTGATGAGCCTTAACTGGGTTCCTTTCTCGAGATACATATTCAACACGGTATTTACTTCCGTAATGGGTACCTTCGGTCACCTGTTCATCGCGTCTCTCGCGGCGTACACCATGGCTAAGATCAAGTTCCCCGGCGGTAAATTCATGTTCAAAACAGTACAGACGTCGCTGATGTTCCACTCGACTGTTACTGCAATTACTTCATTTATTATAATGTCTGCTTTCCGTATGGTAGATACTTACCTTGCGATCATCGTTCCCGCATGGGGCTCGACCCTCGGTCTCTACCTTATGAAGCAGTTTATGGACAGTGCGGTTCCCGACACCGTTCTTGAGTCTGCCCGTCTCGATGGTGCAAGCGAGCTCAAGACCTACTGGGTCATCGCAATGCCTATGGTTAAGCCCGCGTGGCTGACCCTTATCGTGTACTCCTTCCAGGCTCTCTGGAATGCGGGCGCATCGATGTACATTCACTCCGAGCAGCTTAAATCCTTCAACTATGCTATCGGTCAGATCACTGCCGGCGGTATCAAGCGTGCAGGTGCATCTGCAGCAGCGCAGGTTATTATGATGCTCGTACCTATCATGGTATTCGTATTCTCGCAGTCCAACATCGTAGAAACGATGGGATCCAGCGGAATGAAAGATTAATTTTAGGAGGTTAGCAAATGAAAAAATCAGCAAAAATACTTTGTGCGATATTTGTCGTTTTGATGATAGCCTCCTGCGTGGTGGTTGGCGTCGGAGCAAGCTCCGCTTATCAGACCTATACGTATTCTATCGGTGGATACGCTCTGTATTCTCCCGATGCGTATACGGCTGATAACGACATTATCGATTCCGAGTATATGGGACTCGATAAGCCTATGGTCAACCCCAACGACCTTGTAACAGACGATGAGAAAAACGTTTATATCGCAGATACCGATAACCACAGAATCGTTTGTCTCGACCGTTATTACAAGCTCAGATTCTATATCGACAAATTCGTAAACGCACAGGGTGTAAGCGATAATCTTACCTCTCCCGAGGGACTTTTCGTTACCAAGGATCGCATCTGGGTATGTGATACCGGCGCGTCCAGAATCGTTGTGTTCGACCGCAAGGGTAACTTTGAAAAGATAATCGAGGCTCCCGAATCTAACCTCTTTGGTGACAACAAGCTTTATAAGCCGGTCGCTATCGCGGTTGACCAGTACAACAGACTTTTCGTGGTTTCTTCCACAACCTATCAGGGTATCATCGTTATGACCGAGGATGGAGAATTCACCGGATTTATCGGCGCGCAGGCGGTTCAGTCGCTTTCTGTTTTCGATATGATCTGGAGAAGATTCCGTACCGATGAGCAGAAGGCTCAGGATACCGAGATCGTCTCCACCGAGTTCAATAACATCACTATTGACTCCGACGGATTTATCTACGTAACCACCTCCACTATCGCCGAGGGCTCGGTTGGCAGCGCAATTGCCAGCAAGAGCAAGGACGGTAAGTACATGCCCGTCAAGATGCTTAACACCAACGGTGATGAGATCATGAAGCGTAACGGCTTCTTCCCGCCTGCCGGTGAGATTGACTACAACCAGAGCTCCAGAGACCAGGGAAAAACTCCCGTAGGTGTTTCCACTATTATCGACGTTGCTATCGGTGAAGAGGGAACATGGTCTATCATCGACAGCAAGAGACAGAGAATCTATACTTACGACAGTAACGGTAACCTCCTCTTCGCGTTCGGTGATATCGGTACGATGCTCGGTAACCTTACAGGTATTGAGGCTGTGACATATCAGGGCGAAAAGATGCTTGTACTTGATAAGACCAATGCCTCCTTTACCGTATTTAAGAGAACTGAGTACGGCGACATCCTTATCGATGCTATCGCGGCAGAAAACGATCAGGACTTTGATCTGGCTATTAAGCTCTGGACCGAGGTTCTGAAGAGAAACTCAAACTTCGACGCGGCATACGTCGGTATCGGTCAGGCAATGTACCGTAACGGTCAGTATAATGAGTCACTTGAGCAGTTTGAGGCTGCATATGATACCGACAACTGGTCTAAATCCTTCCAGGAGATCAGACGTCAGTGGATGTCGGATTACTTCATTCTTCTTGTTCTCGGTATAGTAGGTGTTATCGTAGCATTCTACTTCATCAGCAAGAAGATCAATCAGGTAAATATGAAGTATACTCATTCCGGCGGAAAGAGAACCTTCATGTCCGAGCTTCTTTACGGCTTCTACCTGATGCTTCACCCCTTCGACGGCTTCTGGGACCTCAAGCACGAAAAGAGGGGTTCTGTAAGAGCGGCGATTGTATACATCGTAGTAACCATTCTCGCATTCTATTATCAGTCTATCGGTCAGGGTTATCTTCTTAATCCTACCGGAGCATATTCTGACATCTGGACTCAGGCAATCGGCGTTCTGGTTCCTCTCTTCCTCTTCATTACCGCGAACTGGTGTCTTACCACTCTGTTCGAGGGTGAAGGAAGCTTCAAGGATATCTTTATCGCATGCTCTTACAGCTTGTTGCCTCTGCCCTTGCTTCTCATCCCCGCAACTATTGCATCCAACTTTGTAACCCTTTCCGAGGTAGGCATCATTTCGATGGTATCCACCGTAGCATTTATCTGGCTCGGTCTGCTTATCGTATTCGGAACACAGGTTACTCACGACTATTCGATGTTCAAGAACCTGATCACCATCGTCGGAACTATCGTAGGTATGGTATTTATCATATTCCTCGTGCTTCTGTTCTCGACTCTGGTCGGAAAGATGGTCAGCCTTGTAACCAACATCGTAACCGAGCTGCAATACCGAATGTAAAAAAGACAGGAGAGTGATAATATGAGAAAATTTAATAGAATTATTTCGATGCTCTTGGCTGTCTTGATGATCATCGGTACTTTTACGGCTATTACCACCGTTCAGATCTTCGCTGCAGAGGAAACTGAAGGCGATACTGAAAACGAAGGTGCAAACAGCGACGTAGTCGCACCGCCTACCGACGCAGACGGTATCAAACAGCATTACACAGAGCAGATATTCGCAACTCCCGAGGATAAGCTCAAAACCATGAGACTTGCGTTCAGAAACGTTGAGCTCGGCTACGATCTCTACGTTGACGACGTTTCCGGTGAGGTTGCGTGTGTAAACACCGTTACCGGCGAAAAGCTTTTCACCAACCCCTATGACGTTGGTGCTTCTACCGGTAATGAAACAACAAAATTTGAGCTCCTTTCCCAGATCGTCGTTAACTTTACCGACAATCAGGGTCAGGAAAAGACCTTCACCAGCTTCGAGGAAGCTGCAACGCGCGGACAGATCGTTGTTGAGAACATCAAGAACGGTATCCGTGTTGAGTACACAATCGGACGTGAGCAGAGCAAAACTCTCGTTCCCCGTCTGATCTCCAAGGAAAGATTCGACGAGTTTATCCTGGCTCCCCTGCTCGAGACCTTTGGCGACGCTCTTTATGAAGACGCAGAAACTAAGGAAATGCAGGATATTCAGGGATTCCTCGTTTACTACTCGCTCTTTTCCAAGGAAAAGCTCGATATGACCGATAAACAGAAGAGTATCTTCGGTATCGTCCAGGATAACCTTATCGCATCGGACCGTGAGCTCACCTTGAAGCTTAAGGAATATCCCGTAATCGACAGAATGCCCGTTTACGTGTTCAGCCCTAAGGCGAGTGAAGCCGAGATCGCAAGATGTGAGGAGCTCATCCTTACCTACTGCCCCGAATACACATACGAAGAGCTTGAATACGACCATACTCTTACCGAATATGAGTCCGAGGACGAGAATCCTCCCGTATTCAGAATGGCTCTTGAGTATAAGATCGAGGCTGACGGTCTTTCCGTAAGACTTCCCGCAAACGGTATCCGTTTCAACGAGTCTCTCTACACTCTCGAGAATATCGAGATCCTTCCTTACATGGGAGCAGGTAACAGCGGCTACGACGGATATAACTTCTTCCCGGACGGTTCGGGTACCTTGTTCGATTTTGCAGAGCTTAACGATAACACTACCCGTAGAATTGAGGGTAAGGTTTACGGAACCGACTTTGCATACCATGAGATCAGCGGAACCTATCAGAAGCCTATCCGTTATCCTGTGTTCGGTATAATGGAGGAAACATATCACTATACTTACACAAAGTACGATATCGATGATCCTACAAAGGTCGTTTCCGAGAAGACTATCGCAGGAAATATCGTTGATACCGTTAAAAATTACAATGAGGGCAATCCTTCCACCGTTTGTAAGGGCACGGAGGGAACACTCAATACCAAGTTCAGAGAAACTATCTATGATAAGGAAGCTAAGGAAACCAAGATCGTAGACAAGCGCGGCTTCGTGGCTATCATCGAAGAGGGTGACGCTCTTGCTGAGCTTGCTACTTATCATGCAGGTGGACTTAGTGACTATAACACCATTAAGATCTCTGTTACTCCCAGACCTAAGGACTCCTACAACCTTCAGGATTCTATTTCCGTTGGCGCGAACTCTGACTGGACGGTAGTTTGTGACCGTAAGTACGTCGGAACCTACAAGATGAAGTACATCATGCTTTCCGATACTCCTCAGTCTGAATTCAAGATGCCCGAGGGCAAGTCCGCAACAGAATATACCACTTACGATACCTCTTGGTTCGGTATGGCTATCGCTTACCGTGATTACCTCACCGTAAAGGGAATTATCGATCCTCTTAAGGCAGAGGAGCTCAAAAAAGATATTCCTCTTTACATTGAGACCTTCGGTGCAGTTGAGACCACCAAGAAGATCCTTTCCGTTCCCGTTGACGTAATGGAATCTCTCACCACCTTCGACGAGGTTCTTGAAATGTACAAGTACCTGTCCGGTGAGGGCATCAAGAACAGCAACTTCAAGCTGACCGGTTATGCAAACGGCGGTATGTACTACTCCGTTCCCGGTAATCTTAAGTTTGAGCGCGTAGTCGGCGGAAAGAAGGGCTTCCAGAAGCTTCTTGACGAGGCTGCGAAGATCAATGCTGCCGATAAGGATAGCAACCTCGGCATATTCCCCGATTTCGATCTTGTTTATCAGCTTGATGACAGTATCTTCGACAGCTACCAGCAGTTCTATCACGCTGCAAAGACCATCGATGACAGATATGCGACCAGAAGAGAGTACAGTGCTACTCAGCAGAAGTACATCAACTATTACGAAATAGTTATCTCTCCCGCGTATTTCGATATTCTTTACAACGGACTTGAAAAGAATTATGCTAACAAGTACGACAACGTAACCGGTATTTCCGTATCCACTCTCGGTCAGTGGCTCCACTCCGACTTTGACGAGGATGAGCCTTACAACCGTGAGGACTCCAAGGAATACACCATCGAGGCATTCCAGAATCTGGATAAGACCTACGGTGAGGTTATGACCTCCGGCGGTAACGCATACGTTTGGAAGTACGTTGACCATATGCTCGACGTATCTCTTGACTCCTCCCGTTACATCTTCTCCTCCAATGCAGTACCCTTTATCGGTGTAGTTCTTCACGGATCCGTAAGCTTCACCGGTGAGCCCCTTAACATGGAGGGTGATATCCAGTACGCAATTCTTAAGGCAATTGAGAACGGTGCTTCTCCTTACTTTATCCTTTCTATGGATAATACTCACATATTGAAGGAATACTTCGACCTCAGCCAGTATTACTCCATCAGATACGATATCTGGAAGGAAGATATTGCCGACGCTTATAACACTCTTAACGGCGTGCTGTCTGACGTACAGGATAAGTACATTATAGGACATCAGTTCCTTGAAAACGGCTTCCGTATTCCCGACGCCGATGAGCTTGAGGCAGACCTTTATGAGGAATACCTCAAGGAGCTTGAGGCTGAAAAGAATGCTGCTGATATTCTTGCAGCTGAGATCGCTCTCTCCGCAAGTGCTGCAAGAGAGAACGGTAAGATCGCAGTTGAAGAGTCTGCAAAGGCACTTCTCCTCGTTCTCGGCTACTACAAGAGCTTCAGCAACGACAAGAACGGCGCTATCAAGATCGACGAAAGATTCTTCGGATACGCAAAGGCTGCATACGTAGCATACTACAATGCAATGCTTGGCGATGACGAGAATGCTAAGAAGTTCACCAAGACTGTTCTTGATGCAGTTACTACCTACAATATTCCTTCCGAATATTTCGAAGGCGTTTATAACGCAATGCAGGATGTTATCGACGGTCTTGAGAATGACTTGAAGGTTGCTCAGAAGGCAGCTATGAAGGCGGCTCTCGTTGCAGAGCTCAAGACTCTCTTCACTGATGCTGAGGCAGCTGAAATAGCTGAAAATATTACCAATACCGTTCTTAGCGAAGAATTCACTTCCACTTCTGTTGACGATATCAATACAACAGTAAGCGGTCTCATTAAAGAGCCCGAGAACAAGGACGTTCTCGTTGAAACCTATCTCAACGATCTTCTTGCGCTTATCCTTGAAGAGGTCGCTAAGATAAAGGCTGAGATCGAGGAAGAGAAGCAGGAGGCTGAGACCGAAACTGAAACTGAGACCGAGACCGAGGAAGACAAGTCTGCTGAATACGAAGCAAGACTTGCAAGCTCTATCAAGTCCAGACTTCAAAGAGTTCTCGCTGGCGAGAAGGCAGGTGCTCTTGCCGATTCTATCGCTAAGGCTATCGTTGGCTCTGACTTCACCGAAGCTGACGACAATGCTATCAAGGATATCGTTGTCGCAGAGATCGATAAGTTTGTGACAGATGACGAAGCTGCTATGGGCGATATCGAATCCGCACTTTATAAAACATACGTAACTAACCTTTCCAACAAGTCTGTTTACGCTTATATCAGACCCGAGGGCGGTAGAATCCAGATATCTGATCTTTACACAAGATACTACAACCAGATCAATGCCGGCGAGGTTGCAACCGCTCCCGTGATCAGTGATGAGCTTAACGCTTTCGCTGATGTGTATATGAATACCGTTGCGGCAAAGAACGCAATGCAGCTCTTGATCAAGGCAGGCTTCAGCTCCGATCTCGGTGAGAGCAAGGATAAGTACGTTGAAAATTATATGGCTGATTTTGCAAAATATCAGAATATGTATTTCGCGTACGAGAAGAATACCAACTACTACAAGGTATTCAAGAATCTTGTAGCCTCCGGTGAGGCATCTGATGAGATCAACGGCTGGTATGAAAAGTACATTGAAGCAGATACCGCTAAGGCAAGCGTTGAAAAGGCTATCGACAACGCGTCCAAGAAGAGAGCTAAGGGTACCATTGACAACTACGTTGAGGCACTCGCAAAGAAAGCTGCTATGGCAGAGCTTGGATTTGAGAACAACGAGGATGCATACAGTGTAACCTTGAATTCTGACGGTGAGGTTATCTCCACCGTTACTAAGGCTCAGATGTATAAGGATGCTGTTGATCAGGCTAATGGCGTAAGAGTTACCGCAATTCAGTCAACCGTAAGACTTGGAAGCTCCAACTACTCTTATATCAAGCAGTATTACAACTCCACTCTTGAGCATCTTGCTAAGGCTGAGGCTGCTATCAAGGTTCTTGCGAATGCTGAGGGTGAGACCGTCGAGTATGCCGCAGGACACGAAGGCGAGGTTAAGTATATCACCAACTACGACTCCATTAAGTCTATGATCGTTAAGCAGGCTATCGATAGAGCTCGCACGGTTCTCGGTTACCTTGAAAACGAAAGATTTGAGCTTATCGAGACAGGTAGAGAGACAAATCTCACTCTTAACGGCAATAAGCTCAGAGTCAGCAGAGACAGTAACGGTAATACCTATTACTTCTACGGCTCTGAAGAGTTTGGATATTCCTACTTTACCTACGATGAAAAGAACCAGGTATTTAAGGTATATGAAGGCTTCGGCTCCAGATTCGGCGGTAAGGTAGTAGAGGACGGAGTAGAGGTAGATCTCTTCGAGTATACCAATAAGGTAAACGGTATGACACTTTACTATACCGCTTCCGTAGAAAAGGGCTTCACTTACTACGTCAAGAATGAGTACAAGAATACTTACGACAAGGCAGGTCAGCTCATTACCTATAGCGGTGAGGAGTTCAGAACTCTTGAAGACGGAACCAAGATCTTCTATGATGCAAATGCGGGTGTTTACTACTCCGTGAATGCTGACGGAACCTACAACCGTTACAGCTACTCCGATTCCATTACCAACTACTACAATAACGCGGTTAAGGAATCTGAGCAGACTATGGAGAATGTATTTGACGTAATCGCAGGCTGCAAGCTTGAGAATGAGCTTGATCCCGGATTTAAGGATGCAGTCGCTAACAGAATGCCCAAGGATGACGATAACACCGATGAGGGTGATGAAGAGAAGGAAGAGGACACCAATTCCAGATACACCACCGAAAACATCGTTGCTGTTACTTACGGCTACGCTATCGGCGATCCCTATAAGACAATAATTCTCAACTACAATAACTACACCATAAACGTAGTATACGATCACACCGATGACGGAATAGACAACGGTATCGAGTATACTATCCCCGCATATGAGTTTGTAGTTATAGAGCATAAATAAGGAAGGAGGATAATATGACTAACGAAGTAAAAATTGACACAAAAGTCAAGGCGCCCAAGAGAAGAAAGATAGCTTCTCTGGACAAGAGAAAAGCTCGCGCAGGTTGGTTTTTCGTATTGCCCTTCCTTATAGGATTCGTGCTTATATACCTTCCTATCGTCTTCGATTCCTTCTGGTTGGCTTTCAACGAGATGACGATCGTTGCCGGAGGCGGTTACGAGCTTGAATTCGTTGGATTTAAAAACTTCATCTATGCATTTACCGAGGACAACGGATTTTCAAAGGTTCTTATGTCCGGTCTTGGTCAGCTTGCATTTGAAGTTCCCGCAATACTTTTGTTTGCACTCTTCATGGCGGTTCTTCTGAACCAGAAGATGGCAGGACGCGCAGCGTTCCGTGCGATCTTCTTCCTGCCCGTTGTACTTTCAACGGGCATCATGGAGACGATCGAGGCTCAGAACATCCTCGGTTCGTCCATGGAAAGCGGTGGAATTGATGACGGTTCGGGAGCAAGTGCGTCCCAGGGAATCGTCTCAGCCCTCGATGTCGAAATGCTCTTTGCCAATATGAAGGTTGGTCAAGAGCTTGTTACCTACGTCGTAGGCCTCGTTAACGGTATCTACGGAATCGTTAACCGCTCCGGTGTACAGATGCTTATATTCCTTGCAGGCCTGCAGTCTATTTCTCCTGCGATCTACGAGGCTTGTAAGATCGACGGTGCAACCGGATGGGAGACCTTCTGGAAGATCACCTTCCCGATGATCTCGCCCATGATCCTGGTTAACGCGGTATATACTATTATCGACGCCTTTACCACAGAGTCGAACACGGTTATGTCCTACATCCAGGGCGTACAGAACGGACCTAACGGAGACGTTATCAGTACCGCGATGTCCTGGGTATACTTCCTGATAGTCGTTGCTATACTTGGCGCGGTTGCGGGAATTATGTCGATGTTCGTATTCTATCAGAGAAAGGATT
Organism: Eubacteriales bacterium; assembly: GCA_045122255.1. GTDB lineage: Bacteria > Bacillota > Clostridia > Oscillospirales > CAG-272 > SVTX01. The sequence continues at coordinate 28,329 of JBGVHJ010000064.1, forward strand.
AAGAAAGGAGGAGAAACGATGGATAGCACTAAAACAAAAATTAAAAGAGAATCCAAAAGAAGAATCAAGGCTGATTTTGACCGTTCTCCTCTTAAGGACAGACTTAAGGCGAAATTCGTAAACTTCTACTTTTTCTCGAACATAGTAGTTAAGATCTTCAGATTCGTATTCCTTCTCGGAATCGCTTACGTTGTTCTTTTCCCGTTCTTCTCCAAGGTAGCAGGTTCCTTCATGGCACCTCAGGACTTCGTAGACGTAACGGTAAGACTTATCCCCAAGAACTGGACACTTGATATTTACAAGGCAATTTGGGTAGACCTTGAATACGTTGAGGCATTTACAAATACCTTCCTTATCTCGATCGCTTGCGCACTGCTTCAGACCTTCGTCTGCTGCGTAATTGCTTACGGTCTTGCTAAGTATAAGTTCAAGGGTAACGGAATTATCTTCATGCTGGTTATGCTGACGATGATCATTCCTCACAAGACCCTTATGTCCTCGATCTCGATGAAGTTCACCTATTTCGATATCTTCGGAATAGTATCCTTCCTCAGTGGCGGAGCATCCCTTAACGATATCAGTATTCTCGGATTTGACGTTGTGCCTTTCCTCAACTCGCTGACGGGAGGCGCTACCGTACCGGTTACGGAATTTGTTGACGGCTTGCTCTCAAGCATCCAGATCTTGAAGAATCCCGAGGGCTTGAAGCTTACAAATACCCTCTGGCCTCTGTTCATCCTTTCGGTAACAGGTCTGGCATTCAAGAACGGTCTTTACATCTTCATGCTGAGACAGTTCTTCCGCGGAATCCCCGACTCGCTCGAGGAGTCTGCATACATCGACGGTTCGGGCGACTTCAGAACCTTTATTCAGGTTATTCTGCCGATGTCCGTGCCTATGATGATCACGGTATTCCTGTTCGCGTTCTGCTGGCAGTGGACCGATAGCTTCTATACCAAGCTCTTCTTTACCAACAAGGTCGGTAAGGATACGCTGTGGCTGCTGTCGGATATATTCAGCGAGATACCCGAATCTCTGGATACCGAATACGTTGGTAAGAACCTCTACGAAACTGCAATACGTAACACCGCCGGAATTATGATAATTCTGCCTCTGGTCGTTCTGTACGTATTCATGCAGAGATACCTGGTTGAAGGTATTGAGCGTTCCGGTCTTACCGCGGAGTAATCAACCGAATATCTTTCGATGCAATTCGAAGGAATCAAAATATCTCCCACGGGATTTTTCCCGTGGGAGATATTTTTTGTTAGTATAAAAAATTCTCCCACGGCAGAGCCGCGGGAGAATTAATTCTCAAAGGAAAGAGATTTATGAAATGAATTTAAAATTCATTTTCGGTTTTAGTTTTGGAGAGTTCTTCTGCAGAAGCTTTCCAATTATTCATCTGTCGCTCAATTGCAAGTGTTATATCGTCGGTTGTAACGGCATCAAGGCAGGGAAGTCTGATCTCCTGCTTGTCGGTCGCGATAACAAGCTCGCAGGTCTTGGCTAAGTATACGTTTTTCATAAAGGTGATCTCTTTTTGACCTCGCTCTATCGAAATACTCTTTATGTCTGAGTATTTGGGCTCAAAATGAGTGTCGATGACCTCGCCGTCGTTGTAATCGTCGTAAATGAGAGAGATTTCACGATTCAAAATGTAGAGACTGTCGCTGAGCAGACGGATTTTAGTGCGTGTGTAGATACTGGAGCGGAGCGATCCGCTTGTGAGACGCTTTATCATTGCACCGTCGGGGAATTTGTAGCCCTCAAGGTTTATTTCTTTGGTGTTTGGCAAAAGCTTCAAACGGTAGCTTTTGTCGTTGTCAATATCAATAGCGAAGTCAGCCATTTTGTTGGTTATGTAATCGTCTATGACCTCGTCGCTTACTCGTCCCGACGAGCCTACAAGAAAGAGGACGAGACCTGTGGGGGATAGCAGTATGCCGAGGATGTAGCCTAAAAAGCTCATGCTGTACCCGAGCCAGAGACAGAAAAGTCCGCTGACAAGCATTATGGCTCCTACAATTTTTAAATTGTTTTTCTTTTTGAAATAGCCCTCGCTGTATTTTTTCTTTTTGGCGGTTTTATTATTCTCCATCGTGCCTCCTGAGTGGTTTATATAAATATTATAAGCCGGAACCTATGCTATGTCAATAGACTGTTAGTTGAATTGTATTAGCTTTGCGGTTTATTTAATGCGGTTTCACTTATATAGTGTGCTTGGATGGAAAAAGGTTGGGTGATTTGCAGAAAAAATTGATTTTAAAAAGGTGGATATTCAAGAAAACGCCCGAATTTTAGTTCGGGCATTTTTTAAAGCTTCCCACTGAGATCATCGTGGAGCTTTGAGATTATTCTTTTTTCAAGGCGCGAGATATAGGATTGAGAGATGCCGAGGCGGTCAGCGACCTCCTTTTGGGTCATTTCGTCGTATCCGTCAAGACCGTAGCGGAGAATTATGATCTGTCGGTCTCTGGGATCAAGAGCGTTGACGGCTTTGTGAATAATAGCGATCTCCTCTTTTTTCATGATCTCGTCTACCGCGGAATCCTCGTCGGAGCTGAGAATGTCGGATAGAAGAAGCTCGTTGCCGTCTTGGTCGGCATTCAGAGGCTCGTCAATGGAAATGTCGCCAAAACGCCCCGAATTTTTCCTTATATACATCAAGATCTCGTTTTCTATACACCGTGAGGCATAGGTGGCAAGCTTGATGTTTTTGTCGGCGCAGAATGTGTTGACCGCCTTTATAAGACCGATGGTGCCTATGCTAATGAGATCCTCGATATTTATTCCGGTATTCTCAAATCGCTTCGCTATATAGACAACAAGGCGGAGGTTGCGCTCGATCAATATTTGGCGCGCGTCCTCGTCGTAAGGTAGTCTTGCTATCACCTCGGTTTCCTCCTCGCGAGTCAGCGGCGGGGGAAGCAGATCAGGACCGTTAATGTAGTAAATACCTGAAGCCTTTTTCTTGATTTTAAGAAAATCAGCAATTCTTTTTCGTACCGTTGCAACAATTAACTGAAATTTCGTTGGCATATTTCCTCCTTGTATGTTGTTCAAATTTTGATTTGTAGGGGCGCGGGGATGCGGGGATGCGGTTTCCGCTTTCTTGAAAGAAAGCTTGGCAAAGAACTTCCCCTGAAATTATTTGGTGATGTAGCCATATTGTCATTTTACACCGTGGGGATTTCAAACAAAGCCTCACCGCTATCGTGTTGCAAGTACGATTGAAATTCTTTATTTAAAAGAGTTTGCAATACACCCGAAACACGGTAGAAGATATATTTTGATTAAAATCTCCACGGTTTTATTTGACAATATGGCTACTCAATCTGCTATTTTCGGGTAAGTTTTTTGGCTCCACCTTTTTTGCAAAAAAGGTGGAACGCATCTCCTTTATAATTTTATAATCTCCGCGGGAATTACCGCGAGTGCGCCTTCGGCGCTGTTCTCGATGCTTGAGGGTGCTATAAGTGCATCGAGCCGTACTGTTACGGTCTTTCCTTTTTTTGTAGTGACCGCCGCACTCAAGGAATCGGGCGCGGTAGCGCAGAGCATGCCTCTGCCCGAAGCGGTTTTGACGGGCACGAGCCTCAGCGCGCGGACGGTGGGTCTATCTCGCGCGACACCATTTGCAAAATCGTCAAATTCGGTGACGTCGGCAATTTTTGCAAGGGCATTTCTGTCAACCAAAACAATTTGCTTGCCGGAAAGGGGATCTTTTACTAAATTTCCCGTGTCGGTAATAGCCGTCACGGTAACACTTTTGCCGTTCAGCGTCAGAGTCAGGATGCACTCACTTATATTTGATTTTTTTGACATGATTGCGGTGCTGCGAAGCGAAATAAAGCCCGCCGCGGCGGCAATTATGGCGAAAAGATAGGTGGAAATGCCGTCGGATTCAATGCTCCCAAGGGGAAGCTCAAGGCGGTTGAGCAGATTGAAAATGGCGGTCATGCATCCGCCCGTCATCATTGAGATTCCAACGAAAAGAAATGCGCACAGGAGAGTCGAGGAGAACCGCCGTCCCTTTTGTGAAAAGGTGATAGCGCTCATACCGATGCAAACTGCGGCATCGGCGGCAAGTTGTCCAAATGGAGGAAATGGGAGAAAAAGAGCGACCACCGAATAGACTCCGCCCAATGCCGCGGCAATCAGCATTCTGGGAAGACGGAGGGGGCGGTGCATTATCTTGGCGCATATGTAGAGGCAGAGATAATCCATGCTGAAATTTATTAAAAATAACAGATCTGCGTAAACGTCTTGTTCCATCCTTCGCTAACCTTTCCCTTGATATATATTGATTATACATCGCGAGACGGGAAAAGTTTGTCACATCGTGCGCCAAAAAAATCTTTTTTGTAGCTGTTTTGCGCGGTGAGCGGGCATAGTCAATATTGGACTCGCATTCGCTTTTTTTGGACAAGGAGTTGAAATTGTGTGCGCCAAGTGATATAATTAAAGTGAAGAAAAACAAGGAGATCATGTTATGAGATTTTTGATAATGACGGATATTGAGGGAGTGACGGGTGTAACAACCTTTCCCCAAGCCGAAAAAAGCGAATTCGGACGTGAGATGCTTATGAATGACCTCTGCGCGGTGCTCGATGGCATCAGAGATGCCGGAGCTGAGGCGGTAGTTTACGATATGCATACCGATGGGCGAAATGTGGACATCAGTCGAATTGACGCGCCCGTGGTTATGGGCAAGCCTATCCTTGCCGATCTCTGGCGAGGTGTGGGAAGCGGCTTTGACGGACTCTTCCTTTTAGGTCTTCATACTATGCAGCACACGGGGCATCTTCTGGCGCATAGCTATCTGCGCGAGTACGACGCGATATATCTGAACGGCATTCTCGTGGGCGAGATCGGCATCGAGGCGGCGCTGGCAGGTGAGCAGGGAATACCGCTGAAGTTTATTTCGGGTGACGATATGGGATGCCTTGAGGCAAAGGAGCTTATATGCGACATAGTGACCTGCCCCGTCAAAAAATCCCTTGGTGATGACACGGCTATCTGCCTCTCTCCCGAAAAGACGGCAAAATCTCTCCGTCAAAAGGCGGCAGAGGCGGTGAGAGCAGAGGTCAAGCCCTTTGTTGTCGAATCTCCGTATGAAATTAAAATCGTATATTCCGATTGCCGTTATCTTGATGTTATGAAGCGACTTCACCCCGAGATATTTGCCGATGAGAGAACTGTGGTAATGCGCGGAGAAAACCTGCTGAAAACCTGGTCGCAGTATCTTGTTTACGAGAAGAAAATGGTGAATTTTAAATGAAAAATGCTGTTTTGGGTGTAAATCACCAGTTTTTATATCCCGAGGCAATGGTCGATGACGCCGCTCATACCGAAAGCCTGAAAAAAGCCGCTCTTTTGGACAGCATTGACGCGCTTGACTGTTGGGTCTGGCGAGGTCAGAGGGCAAGGGAAGAGATCTCTATCCTGCGCTCCTCGGGAAAGGTGATCAATTACAATATTGGCGACCGATTCGGCGAGGCGGCGGTCTTTCCTTGCTCTCCCGAAAAAGCAGACCGAATTTATGCCTACGACACGCTGATGCGAGAGGTGGAATACGCTATGGCGGTTGGTTCAAAGAAGATCGTTTTTGCAAGCGGCAGAGACCTTCCCGAGGACAGAGCCGGGGCGAAGGAGAGACTTGCCGAGCTGATCGCGCTTGTTTCAAGGCAGCTTCCCCGTGACGTTGTACTTGCCCTTGAGCCTACCGACCGCGATATAGACAAGCATTTTCTTTTAGGACCTCTTGACGAGACGGTGGATTTTATTAAAAAGGTGCGCCGCTTCGTGCCGAATCTGGGGCTTCTGCTTGATATGTGCCACGTGCCGCTGATGCACGAGACACTTGAGTCGGCAATAGAAAAGGTGGACGACACTCTTGTGCACATCCACCTTGGAAATTGCAAGCTTGATGACCCCGATCACCCGTTTTACGGCGACAAGCATATTCCGTGGGGATATGAAGGCGCGCTTTACGGTGAGAATGAGGGAGTATCATTTCTTGGAATGCTGAAAAAGATAGGTTATTTTGACAAAAAGGGCGCGACGGTCTCCTTTGAAATGAGACCGTATGACGGAATGAGCGCCGAGGAGAGCCTTAACAGATGGGTAGAGGTCTGGGAAAGAGCGAAGAATTCTTAAACGGAGGAAAACAAAATGAAATACACCATTGAAGCAAAAGCGGGAAAAGAATATGATGTTGTTGTCTGCGGTGCGGGAACTGCGGGTGTTATCGCGGCGATAGCGGCAGGCAGACAGGGTGCCAAGGTTCTGCTTATTGAGCGTTCCTTCCACGTTGGTGGTATGCTGACCGAAGGAAACGCGGGAATTACAAAATTCACCCTGACCTACGGCCGTGATATTGAAAAATACAGACGCGAGGTCACCGACGTGCTGGCAATCAATCCCAGAAGCGTTCAGGTTGCAGGCGGTATTCCTCATGAATTTTGTATGAGGATGATAGAGAGCGGTGGCGCGGCAGGTACTAACGGCGATTGCGGAGCTTACGTTTTCACCGAGAGATACGCGGCGGAGATAATGCTTCTTGATATGCTCAAGGAAGCCAACGTTGATATACTTTATGACAGTAAGGTCTGCGTAGTAGATATGGACGGTGACACCCTTAAAAAGGTAGTCGTTGCCAACAAGAGCGGCTTCGTTGAGTATAGCGCGAAGTGCTTTATTGATTCCACCGGTGATGCTGACGTAGCGGCGATCTCGGGCGTTGAATTTTCTCTCGGCGCAAATCAGCGCGACGTTGAGGAGAGCTGCGGAAGGGTAAAGGTAGGCGATCTCCAGGAGTGCGGCACGATGTACCGTGTAGACGGCGTTGATTTCGAAAGCCTTTTCGAATATTTTGAGACACATCCCGGTTTTACATGGCAGGCGTGTGCGCTTATGACCTTTGACGAGATCAAGGAGAGATACGCAAAGGGTGAGATGTGCTGCTTTAGTGTGCCGATCACCAATCCCGATCCTGCAACCAAGGAAGCAAGACCGAGAGTTCTGGTGCAGATATACGTCGAGCCCTCTCATAAGGGCGCGATACTGCTTTCCGAGGGTATAGGCGAGCATTCCAATACGTATTTCGGCGACGGCACCGATGCCGAGTCTATTTCTGAAGGAATGACAAGGCTTATTTACGGTGCGGAGGACGTTACCGACATCCTCCGCCGCGAATATCCCGCAGGCTTCGCTAATGCTCGCGTAGTCCATGTCCCCGATATTGGAGTTCGTGAGACGAGACATATCGTAGGCAAATATACCATCACCGCTATGGACGTTATGACGGGCGGTAATTTTGAGGATTCTATCGGTTGTAGCTCCCACCACGTTGATGGTCCCGGTATGACCGAGGAGCTGAGAAAGCTTTACAGAGATAAGTGGATGTTCCATATCCCTTACCGTATAATGCTTCCTGAAAAGGTGAAAAATCTTCTTGTTGCTTGCAGAGCTGCTTCTGCCACTAAAACCGCAAGCGGAGCGCTCCGCGTTACCGTCTCCTGCATGCAGATGGGCGAGGCGGCAGGTGTCGCGGCAGCTATGGCGGCGAAGAAGGGAATCTCTCCCGACGAGATCGACGTAAAGGAGCTTCAAAAGATACTTCTCGACGGCGGAGCAATAATATAAAATGCAAAAAAGAGGCGCGAGCCTCTTTTTTGTGTGAAAATATACAAGAGTATTGACAAAATGCGACAAGTTTGATAAAATATATATAATAATAAATTTCAGGAGGAAATTATGAGAAAATTATTTGATATTATGTTTGATTTTACAAGCCCCGGAGCAAAAATAAAAAGATATGCAGAGATAGCATATAAGGTTGAAATGATCTTTGCGGGAATTTTTGCCGGGATGGTTGGATTAGCTACAATGGTATCGATTCTTTCTTATGGTATGTCTTTTGGATACATACTCATTATGTTTTTGCCTGCTTTGATTATTGGAGTAATAGCAGGAGCTATTATATTTTTTGTAGCGTTATTCGGAGGATGGCTGTCTAAAATAATGCTTTACGGCTTTGGTCAGCTTATTGAGAGCGCAGAAATATCTGAAATAACCCTTGATAAAATGAAGAATTCAACATCCAATTCATCTGAGAAAGTAAAGAATGTGGAGGAGCCTAAGGCTGCCGTGAAACATGATATTGTCGAAAAAACTAATGTTTCTGAAAAAACTAATTTTTCCGAAAAACCTCAAACTCAAACAATAGACACTATGGCGACTAAATCAAAAGTTGCAGAAGAGTTAAAGAGCTACAATTCAGGTAGTTCTTCTTTGAAAGAAAAACTGATTTATTCTTTGAAATATACCAATATTGATGCTACTGTATCATATCTCTCTATTATCGATAATCCCGCAATAAAGACACTTTTGACGCTTCCCAAAGAGGAGATAAGAGGTGCGATTCAAGAAATGATAGATTCTTTGGATTAAAAAGACAGAAAAAGGATGGCAAAAACCATCCTTTTTTGTGCGGGCGGCAGGTGTCGCGGCGGCTATTGCGGCGAAGAAGGGAATCTCTCCCGATGAGATCGACATGCAGGCGATGAGAAAAATTCTTATCGACGGAGGGACGATAGTTTAATTATTATAAAAAATAAAAAATCCGCAGTTTCTGCGGATTTTTTTGAGAGATTATTTAGATTTCTTTGCGTGTAAAAGCTCATAGGTGGCAGAATTGAAGGTCAGTTCGGCGTTTGCTGCGCGGACGAACAGATAGTGTCCTCCATTAACGCAAGAACTTATACTGCCTCCGTCGGTTATATTATTAGCACAGTTGATTATTTCTTCACAGTGTCTGAAAAGGTCTTCGTCTTTGGCGATATTCAGCTTCTTTTTCAGCTTTTTTTCTGTAAACATACCAACCGTATGCCACTTTTCGCGGTTCTCGATAAGTGTTTTTTTGAAATCTTCAGTAGGGTCACTTTTAAAATAATCGTGGAGATCCACCGCGCGGTCATAGAATTGGTAAGGAACGAAAAGCTGTAGATTTTCGAGATTTAATCCAAGCGCGCTTCGTGCTCCGTTGCCGCAAGGGATCATTGAGCACGGTATAGATTCGTTTTCAAATATTTCGTTAAGCATTTTGCCAAAGGTGGAGTTGCATTCAAGGAAAAAACACCAATCGTCATTTTCTGCTTGACGAAGTTGATCATTTCCGCATTCTGGGCAAACGTCTGATTGGCAGAGACATTTGCAACTTTCACAATAATTCATAAAATGCTCCTTTCACTTTAATAGAAAACTATTTCTGATTTAATTATAATATAGAAATTATAAGGTGTCAAGAAAAATATCGTATTTTTGTTTGAGGAATGATTGCGAAATGTGTGGAAAATATAATATTTATATAATTAATGAAGCGATGGGCAGATTTGCTCTGATTCTATATCATACGAGAAAACGACCGAGGGCATAAAAACCATCGGTCGTTTTATGGTGCGGGTAACAGGGGTCGAACCTGCACATCGTTAGACACTAGATCCTAAATCTAGCGCGTCTGCCAATTCCGCCATACCCGCGAATGTAAAAGTTTTGATCCTAAATCTTGCGCAGTCTGCATCCGTAAGGCTTCGCCTTACTTATCGGGTGCTACGCACCTCGCAATTCCGCCATACCCGCGAATGTAATGAGTGGGGTGGTGGAATGAGCCCACACACGCCCGCGAATATCACTTGATTATTTTAGCATATAAAAGGTGTTTTGTCAATACCTTAATTTTAAATTGTTATTTATATAAATTTTGATTTGTCGGCCATACTTTCTTTGAAAATGAAAACAGCAAACTCGCAAGCGAGATTTGCACGAGTTTGCAAGCAAACTCTGTAGGCAAAGAAACTTCAATTGTCGCGTGTCGTTTAATTTGAATTAAAGCTTATCTCCCGATGGGAAAGTCTTTCAATTTTTGACTTGTCGGTGAGATGGGCGAGGCAGATTTACGCGATAGGCTCCCTTGTGTAAAGGGAGCTGTCAGCGAAGCTGACTGAGGGATTGTTTTGCTGTGAAATGTTACTTTTACAATCCCTCCGTCTCGCTACGCGATCCACCTTCCTTTACACAAGGGAGGCTTTTGTTAGCAATCGTC
>JBGVHJ010000065.1:0-9440 GCA_045122255.1 Eubacteriales bacterium
GACGATTGCTAACAAAAGCCTCCCTTGTGTAAAGGAAGGTGGATCGCGTAGCGAGACGGAGGGATTGTAAAAGTAACATTTCACAGCAAAACAATCCCTCAGTCAGCTTCGCTGACAGCTCCCTTTACACAAGGGAGCCTACCGTGCAAATCTGCCTCGCTAAACTAACCGATAAATCAAAATTTGAAATTACAAATATTTTCCTAACTCTTCGATTTCTTCCTTAGTCGTAGCCCAGCTTGTTGCGAAGCGGATGACGGTATGGCTATCGTCGGGCTTTTCCCAAAATCCGACCTTCACGTTTTCACGCAAGGCTTCAAGCTTTTCGTCCTCTATAATGACGAATTGCTGATTTGTGGGCGAGTCCTTGAAAAGCTTATATCCCTTATCCAGCAAGGTCTTTTTCAGAAGCTCCGCCATATCGATGGCATGACGGCTGATCTTGAAATAGAGCCCGTCGGTGAAAAGGGTATCGAACTGAACGCCGTGGAGTCTGCCCTTGGCGATCAGTGCGCCCTGCTGCTTGATAAGAGTGAGAAAATGCTTGGGAGTATTATTTTTCGTAAAGACAATAGCTTCACCGCAAAGCGCGCCGACCTTGGTGCCGCCTACGTAAAATACGTCGCAAAGCGCGGCAATATCGGGAAGTGTGACGTCGGTATCATAGCTCATAAGACCGTAGCCTAAGCGCGCACCGTCAAGGAAAAGGGGAATTCCTGCGCCGCGGCAGACCTTTGAGAGAGCCGTCAGCTCTTCCTTGGAATAAAGAGTGCCGTATTCGGTGGGATGGGAGATATATACCATTCCGGGAGGCACCATGTGAGAGTGATTGGCGTCACCGTAAAAGCCGTCGATATAAGCCTTTACCTCTGCGGCATCAAGCTTGCCCTCGTGCTGGGGCAGAAGAAAGACCTTGTGACCGGTGTACTCGATAGCGCCCGCCTCGTGGAAGCCGATGTGCCCGGTCTCGGCGGCAATAACACCCTCGTGACGGGCAAGCATTGAGGAGATCACCACGGCATTCGCCTGAGTGCCGCCGGTGAGAAACCAAACGTCGGCATCGGGGCAAGAGCAAGCGGCTTTGATCTTTTCCTTCGCGGATGAACAGTATTTATCAACTCCGTAGCCTGTCAAAGGCTCAAAATTAGTCTCGGTAAGACGGCGCAATATCTCGGGGTGCGCGCCCATTATGTAATCGCTTTCAAATGATAACATTGTTTTATCCTTCAATTATATTTTGCACTGAAATTTTGCTTTTTTGGAGACTGTCTCAAAGGTCTTGCCGTCGGGAAGTATGATCTCGGCATGCATTTCGTCGGAGGGAAGGTCTACTTCAAGGGTGAAGACTCCGTCCTTGACCGACCAATCTACAAGCAGGTTGCCGTAGGGGGTGTTAACACTTCCGCGCGCCCAATCGGTGTCAAAATCCTTGACCGCAGGCTTTATGCGGACAGTCTTATATCCGTCAGAGGTAGGATAGATTCCAAGCGCCATAGCGGAAAGCTCGTAGGTGGGAGCGCTGCTCCACGCGTGGCATTCGCTTCGGGGAGTGTCGGGATTTTCGCACCAAGTCGTGCAATGAAGATCCAGCATTCTTTCCCAGCCCGCAAATACCGTGGGAGCGTAATTGTATCTGTCCGCCGCCTCAAGAGCGCGGAAGAGATAGTAATTCATAGAGAAGGAGCATCTCGATACCTTTTTCTCACTGTTAAAGGTGGTGTCGATAAGTCTGCCTGCGCCGTCGCCCATGACCGCACCGGAAAGCACCGCCCAAACGGTGGTGTGCTGGCTGTATGTCGTGCCCGTGGGGCTGTCGAGATAAAGTCCTGCTTCACTGTCGTAGCAATGCTCGTTGACCGCTTCGATCATATCGCAGGCTCTCTCCTCGTATTCGAGAGCTCTTGTCTTTTTGCCGAGAGTTTTGCAAAGCTCGCTTGCGGCACGGAGTGCTGCGGCATACATAAGGCAGGTGACGGTCAAGGGCTCGTCGTCGCCCTTGGGGGGAACGCCTCTTTCCCATCCGGGAACCCAGTCGACGTAATGCCAGTATTTTGTGGGATTTATAAGCCCGTCGGAATTTTTCAGCACCTCAAAGGCTTCAAGCGCCTTGTCTACCGTTCCCATAAGGGGAGCGACGCTTGCGATATCGCCGGTGTAACGGAGATAGTCGCGGACGGCAAGAACCCAGAAAAGGGTAAAGTCGGGAATGACCTGAGTGACGCTTGTGGGATAGTTTGCGCAGATCATACCGTCTACGGTCTGGCTTGCGGCAAGATCATTGATAAACTTCAAGGGCATTTGCCTGTCGCTTGAGGTGCGGAAGGTGTAGAGCATTTCAAGCGCGCCGTCCATGGAATACTGACCCTGCTCGTAATAGGGGCAATCCACGTAGGTCTCGTGGGTACAGCAGAGAAGAGTGTTCAGGCTGATGTGCCACATTTTATTATATTTTTCGTTGGAGCATTCAAAGCTGCCCGCCTTGTCGAAGGGGTAGAAATAGGGCGCGTAGGTGAGATTGTATTCGACGTTTTCTGGGCATTCGACCTTGATATAGCGGAATGCTCTGAACCAGAAGGTGTTAAAGCTCTGCTCGCCGCCGCGCGCGTGAATGAGGTCGTACATGCCGTCGATGCGCGCTCCCTCGGCATTTATATCGTCTCGGATAGCCTTGCCCTGAGGACGGACACCGATAGGATCATTGAAGGAAACGCTTTCGGCATAAGTGATCTTGATCTCGCTACCCTTGGGAGCGTTGAAATCAAAGTAGACCTTAGCGGTGGTGTATTCGCCCGTGTCGTACACTACGAAGCCCTCGCCGCGCTTGACAACGGTAAGACCTCTTTTTTCGTATTCCTTCATCGCAGGGATGGGACGGGAGTACATAGAATAGGGCTCGACAGTACCCCAAGGAGAGAAGCCATGGGTCTCGGTGTTAGGGGCGAACCAGTTTTTGAGAGTGACGGGAATAAGATTTTCGTTTGCCGCCCATATCTCGCAGGGAGGCATTGAGCCGTGAATTCCGAGGAAGTTCTGGAATCCGACGCTGTCGTCGCGCAGGCATTCCCAGCTTGCATCGCTTCCGATATTGACGGTCTCGCCGTTTTTTGAGGTCAGCTTGCCGTCGAACCAAAGTGCGGGATGATCACCGTGATATACTATATGGAAATAGGGTCCTGTGACGTATTGCACCTTGACGAATATCTCGTTCTCACCGTCCTTCAGTGCGTGAGATGCATCAGCCGTTTCGTAGTAGCGAAGATGTGCCGCGCCTTGGCAGGGACCGTCGCAGATAAGAGTGCCGTTGATATAGAGCTGATAGCGCGTGTCTGCGCTGACTCTCAAGGAGAGGGTATCGTCCGCTTTTGCCTCAAAGCTCTTTTTGAAATAATAAAACCGTGTCTCCTGCGGTCTGTCCGTAGCGTATATCCAAAGTGCCATATTAGGTCTCCTTTATATTATATGGAAATTTTGCTGATTTAATTATATCACGGCGAGAAGGAAAATGCAATATCAATTTTTATATTTACACTATTAAAATGGGAAAAAAGCGACTAATCAGGCTTTTTGCTTGACATCGGGAGAACAATGCTGTATAATATGTTTAGTGAAAAGAGGAGGATTTGAAAATGCTCGAATTTAAAAAATATGATCTTGACGCGTACGTCTCGCCGATCTGGGAGGGCGACGTAGTATATAACGAGACCTTGATGTTCGTTGGTGAAAGCTCCGCTCCCTTGCTTTATATGCCCGAGCAGGTGATCTCCGTCCGTTCCTTCGATCTTGAGACTGAGTACGTCGAGGGAGTTGATTATAAGGTCGAGGAGGGCAAAATAGTGCTTCTGCCCGAGACGAGGATACCATCCTTCTCGCTTGAGGAGTACTACCCAAAAGAAGCCGTTCAGGGCAAATGCTTTGCAAGCCTCGTTGAGGGACATCCGTATATCTTTTTCAGCGAGGGCTCGACTATTTTCAGGCGTCAGATACATGTCACATATACCCATAAGGACGCTTGGAGCGGATTTTTACCCTCGAAGAGCGAAAAATTTGAAAGATTTTTCAAAAAAGCATCGAGCGGCAGAGCGGTGAAGGTTCTTTTCTTCGGCGACAGCATCACCACGGGAGCGAACTCAAGCGGCAGAGTGGATTGCGCGCCCTATGCCGACACGTGGATGGAAATGATCGTCAAAAAAATGCGGGAATATTTCAAAAATGACAATATTGAATACCTGAATACCGCCGTCGGAGGCAAGGCAACTCCTTGGGCGCTTGAGGTCTTGCAGGAGAGAGCCATCGATCTTGATCCCGATCTTATTTTCATAGGCTTTGGAATGAATGATCCCCGTTCGCCGGAGGAGGAGGGAAGGCTGATGGGCGAGCTTCTGGACAGATTTTCCGCCGCCTGCCCCGAGTGCGACGTGGCACTTGTTTCGCCTATGCTTCCCCATTTCAGATTGAGAGGATTTTGGGGAAATCAACCTAAATTCGAAGCAGAATTTGCAAAGCTGTGCGCCGAAAGAGAGCATACCGAGCTGATTCCGGTCACGTCAATGCATAACGCGGTGCTTGAGCGCAAAAGATACTATGATATGACGGGCAATAACGTAAATCATCCTAACGATTTTCTTGCGAGAATATATGCCCAGACCGCGCTTAAGGTTATTTTTGGATTTTAACCTATAACTAACACAAAAACGGAGCAATTCGGCTCCGTTTTTGCATTTTTTTATCATTTCGTCTTTTTCTCAAAGCTTACCTTCCCGTCCTTGGCGAAGGCGCGGATGAAATCGCCCTTTGTGATTCTGCCCGAAAGAATTGCATCGGTATAAGGTGTCTCCACCAGCTTGATGATAGAGCGGCGCAAGGGTCTCGCACCGTACTCGGGCGCGTGTTCGCAATCCACCACGGCTTTCGCAACGCTCTCATCAAATTCAATAAATATGCCCGAATCCTCAATGCGGTCAGCCACGGAGGAGAGAAGAAGCGCCGCGATCCTCTCAAGGCTTTCGCGCGAGAGCGGTGAGAAATAAACTGTTTCGTCAACACGGTTGAGAAATTCGGGTCGGAAATGCTGCTTTAAGGCATCACTGACCCGTTGCCTTGACCGCTCGATCTCGCGCTCTGCCGAATTTGCGGTAAAGCCGAGGCTTCCCACCTCGCCGTGGGTCTTTGCCCCGAGATTTGTGGTCATTATAACGATCGAATTTTTGAAGTCCACGCGCCTGCCCTGAGAGTCGGTCAGAATGCCGTCGTCAAGTATCTGCAAAAGCAGACCGAACACGTCGGGGTGCGCCTTTTCTATTTCGTCGAAAAGTACGATGGAATAGGGATGCCGCCTTATCTTTTCTGTGAGATATCCGCCCTCCTCATAGCCTACGTACCCGGGAGGCGAGCCGATAAGCTTTGAGATGCTGTGCTTTTCCATATATTCCGACATGTCAAGGCGGATCATAGCGTCACGGCTACCGAAAAGGCAGGATGCAAGGGCTCGGCAAAGCTCGGTCTTGCCAACTCCCGTCTGTCCTGCGAAAATGAAGGAGCCTATGGGTCGGTTGGGGTCCTTTAATCCGGTTCTGCCGCGTTTTATGGCATTTGAGACCGCCGCTACGGCTTCGTTTTGACCGATGACCTCGGCTGAAAGCCTTTCTTCAAGAGCGGTCAGCCGCTCGCTTTCGCTTTCCATCAGCTTTGAAACGGGAATGCCCGTCCATTGGGTGACTATGTCGGCTATGTCGGTCTCTCTCAGCGTCAGCTCGTCGTCTGTCTTGCGCCTGTCCCACTCGCTTTTCGCCTTGTCGTATTCATGACGTAAGCTGCTCTCGCGGTCGCGGAGGGTGGCGGCAAGCTCGAAGTTCTGCTCGGTGATAGCCTCCGCCTTCTCGACCTCGAGACGGCGAAGCTCGTTTTCCATTCCGCGGTGCTCGGGTGGGGAGGTGAATATTTTCAACCGTAGTCGCGCCGCCGCCTCGTCAAGCAGGTCTATTGCCTTGTCGGGCAGGAAGCGGTCGGGAATATAGCGCACCGACATCGCCACGGCGGCATTGATCGCCTCTTCCGATACGGTCAGCTTGTGGTGAGCCTCGTATTTTGAGCGAAGCCCCGAGAGTATCTGCACCGCCTCGTCGGGCGTCGGCTCTCCCACGGTCACCGATTGAAATCTGCGCTCAAGTGCCGCATCCTTTTCCACGTGCTTGCGGTATTCCGCAATAGTGGTTGCTCCAATGACCTGAAGCTCGCCGCGCGCCAATGCAGGCTTTATAATGTTGGCGGCATCCACCGCGCCCTCTGCCGCTCCCGCGCCGATTATGGTGTGTATTTCGTCGATGAAAATTATAATGTCGGGATTTTTCTCAACCTCGGAGAGAACGCTTTTAAGCCTGTCCTCAAATTCGCCGCGGTATTTAGCTCCTGCGATCATGCTTGCGAGATCAAGGGAAATGACGGTTTTATTGCGGAGGATCTCGGGCACGTCGCCGTCGGCAATCCGGCAAGCCAAGCCTTCGACTACGGCGGTCTTTCCCACACCGGGCTCACCTATAAGGCAGGGGTTGTTTTTCGTTCTGCGCGAAAGGATCTGGATAACTCGCTCGGTCTCACGGTCGCGCCCGATGATGGGATCGATCCTGCCGCTTCGCGCCATTTCGCAAAGATCTCTGCCAAAGCTTTTGATTGAGTGGCGCTTTGATTTGTCGTTTTGCTGAGTATCCTGAGCCTTTTTCTGCGAAGCACCTACGGGGCTGGATTCAATGTAGGATTCAACGTCGCCCTTGAGGTCATTTGCCGAAAGACCGAGAGTTTCGAGAAGCCTGACCGCAACGCAATCGCGGTCGGAGAGAAGTGAGAGCAGAAGATGCTCGGTGCCGATGTACGCGTGGTTGCTTTTTGATGATTCGTAAGCCGAATTTTCAATTATTTTTTTGGTTCGCGGAGTCATATCCGAGGGAGTCAGCGGAGCGGGATTTCCGACACCCGTGATCTCAATAACGGTGTTCTTTATGACGTCGGGGAGAGCTCCTCTTGCCGTTAAAATTCTGGCGGCGGCAGAGTCGGGAGTGGACATAAGACCTAAAAGCAGGTGCTCACTGCCGATGTAAGAGTGCCCCAGCTCGGTAGCTATGCCGAGAGCAGAGTTCAGCGCGTATTGCGCCTTTGGTGTGAATTTGTTTGCCATTTCTTTTCCTTTTAATTAATTTGTTAATTGATGAATTGGGGTTTATGGGGATGCGGTTTCCACCTTTTTCGAGAAAAAGGTGGAGCCAAAAAGCTTACCCCAAAATAGCAGATAGAGTAGCCATATTGTCAAATAAAACAATAACGATTTTGATCGAAATATATCTTCTATCGTGTTTCGAGTGTATTGCAAACTCTTTTAAATAAAGGATTTAAATCGTACTTGCAACACGATAGCAGTGAGGCTTTGTTTAAAATCCTCACGGTATAAAATGACAATATGGCTACATCACCAAATAATTTCAGGGTAAGTTCTTTTGGTTACTTTTCTTTCAAGAAAAGTAACACGCGCCTCCCCTCGCCTCCCCATAAATTAAAATTTGAAATCTAAACGTTATCCCCGTTTTTTGAGTAGAGAAGAGCCGAAATGCTTTCAGCTCTTGCCATTTCACATTCCTCAAGTGAAGCGCAAGAACCCCTTTTAGCAATGACCGAAGCGTTAAGCTCCTCGCCCAGCATCAGGTTCAGCTCCTTGATCCCAATCGGAGGCAGCTTGTCCTGAGCCTCGGTAACCGAAAGCGCAAAGCGGATATCCGAACAGAGAGACAAAAGCTCTTTTTCGCTTATCATTCTCGCGTATAAAAGAGAACCGTATGCCTTCCAAGCCCGATCTATAATTATTTTGCTCTTTTCGGCAAAAATAATTCTTTCTCTTTCGCGCTCCGCCTCAATTATTTTGCCAACCAACGCGTCAAACCCCGCCACCGCGTCACCCTCATCCTGGCGGTGAGACGGAGAATACGAAAGCGTGAAAAGATCACCCTCGGGGAAAATAAACATTGGCTCAAGCCTTGATGAAGAGCCGAGGCAAAGTCGTCTGTATTTTTCGATGCCACCGTTTTGCGAAAGCGCGGGGAGATATAAAGCTGCTGAAATTTCGGCGCACGATCCGCATCGCGATGGAATTGAGGATATGTAGCCGGCATGATCCAAGTACGCGAATTCAAATTCACGGTCGAGAAGCTCCTCGGCACCCGACGCGATATTTTTCGTTTCTGTCAACGCTCTGCCCGAAAGAAGCGAGCAGATATTAATAAGGTCGCTGCCACCAACCGAAACGGCAAGTGAGCAGGGTTCGTTGAAATAGACGGCTCGCGCCCCCTCGTCCGATATAAAATCGGCATCCACAAAGCCTTTTTCTAAAAGTGAATAAAGCTCCGCCGTTAAGTCGCGCGACAAAGCTTCCTTTCTGAAACCGTTTTTGGACAGGACCGAGTCGATCTTGGCAAGATAGCTCTCAAGCAGCTTTTCACCTGCTCGGTGCGGAAAGGGAATACCGGAAATGTTTCGGTTGTACCGTGTTTTCGAAAATATAACGTTATACGGGCAATTGCCCTCAGTATTATACCATGACATAAAATTTCTCCTTGATCATCATTGTTTTTCGAGACCTCGGATCTTGTCGCGCAGGGTTGCGGCAAGCTCGAAGTTTTCACATTCGATCGCGCGGCGAAGCTCGCTCTTTGCCTCGATCAGCGTGCGCTCGCGATCCAATTTTGCCCGTCTTGCCGAAGGCATACGCGCACAGACCGAGCCGTCCGATATATGCGGATTCGAAAAAAACAGCTTTGGAAACGATACGTAGCATTCGTGGCAGCCGATTCTGCCGCTGCTTGCTATTTCCTCGGCGCTGATTCCGCATACCCGACACACCGTGCGGTCAAGTGATGCGGACGAAGCTATTATTTCTCCGTCGGTCGGTGTCAGCAGGGAATAGAGAGACGATTCGGGTAAAAATTGAGCGCGCTTGTCCGCATTTTGCTCAGGTGAAATCAAATTGACTGTTTTTCCTGCACTCGCGCCGCAAAGAGCGCAAAGAGCGTGACGCTTTCCGTCGTCGTCGGTGAAAAACAGGGTCGCTTTTCTGTTTTTACATTTTTCACAGTTCATTTTTCTTTCCTTTCGTGAAATTTAAAATTATTTGATGCTTTTCCGTCCAAAAAATCAGTTTGGCAGGATTTCAATAATATTTTACACGAGAAAGGCTGAAAAAAAGGTCGCATTATGACGCGACACGAAAAAAATTATTATAATTTTGCCTTGATTTCAAATTTTGATTTATCGGTGAGATAGGCGAGGCAGATTTACGCGATAGGCTCCCTTGTGTAAAGGGAGCTGTCAGCGAAGCTGACTGAGGGATTGTTTTGCTGTGAAATGTTACTTTTACAATCCCTCCGTCTCGCTACGCGATCCACCTCCCTTTACACAAGGGA